>CAYYEN010000365.1:0-3951 GCA_964470795.1 uncultured Spirochaetaceae bacterium
TTAGGTCATTTGTATTGACAGCGGAGACTGCATCGTTTAGTGTTGCAGTCTCTCGCTGTTATCTTACCCTCCTCAATCGTCATCGCTTTCGAATTTCTTCTTCGAACCTTTCTCTTTAGCGAAGAGTTTCATCTGTTCGTCGGGAGAATAGATGCTGATATAACGCTTAATCTCTTCAATCGTCTGCTGGTTGTAAAACTTCAACATATCTGTCAAGTCTCGACGACTAAGATTATAACGCTTCATATAACCCGCCAATATATCATCATCTAAATCTTCGATGCCGACTTTAGCAATTCCGTTCTTCTCTGCCTTGATGTAAAGTTCGTTCGGGAATTTAGAATAACCCTTTGCTTTCATAAAGTTCGCCCAGAACCGGATGACTTGTGCTTCGTTTATTCCCATCATAGACAGTTTCGCTGCTTGTTGCGGGAACATAATTGCAAACCTTCTATTAATAATGAAATAGTTCGCTTTCAGGACGTCATCCGGAATCTTATCGAAAGCGTGACGTTCGTAGAACATCATTTTCATAATATCGAACGGACTCAGAGACTTCTTCTTGAATTCTTCTTTCAGTGCAGCCTCTTCAGCAGCTGCTTCTTTCTCTTTATTCTCTTTCTCTTCAGACGATACAAAGCAATCATCAAGCAAGTCGAACTCAGCACGTATATCTGACTTCTTCTTGCTTGATGACTTAGTCGTTGTTTTTTTAGTTGCAGTCTTCTTTGCCATAATTAAATCAACATTATTATTCTTCTTTCACTTAATTGTACTTACGAAATCAGTTTTCGTTTACTGAGCAGTTCATTAAAAAGTTTATGAATGTTAGTTGACTTAAGAATGTTGTTGCGGATGCCGGCCAATTCACGCCCGTAGTTGGGGTTTCCGGCATATTTCACTTTCTTGTTGTTCTCCATATTCACTCCTGCGCGGAGAACTTCTTCTGTCGAACGGTTGATGATGTACTTCGATGACATCAGTTTGACATAGTCTTGTACTGCCTGGTCTGGATGTGTGTAGCGTTTGCCGGCGATTCCGAATACGTTTATTCCCGTCGTTCCGAAGTGAGTCTCTAAGTGACCCTGGCACAGAAGCATCGTGATGTCGTACTCGTATTGCAGACAAATGTCGATGATGTTCGTTGCTGACATCTTTGAACGCGGAGCGACATAGTGGATGTACCCGTCGACTTCGCTAATGAGGCTCTCACGAAGAATGAGAACAGATTTCAGGTTATTCTTCAGTGAGTCGATAGTTTCTTTCACATCTGATACTGAATATGTGCTGTCGTTGAGCACTACTGAATCTTCAGGATGTGATGCTGTGATTCTTTCTTTTTCGTTTGAATTGCCCGTCTTAGCAGAGCAACTCATAGTTGTTGTAAACGCAGCTAAGGACATTGCAAGCCCTATCATCACTACGATAAACGGTTTTCTTGTTGTTTTCATTTCTTTTCGAATTTTGAGACAGCGCCTTGTCACTGTCTTTACAATTTATACTATTGCATCAGAGTCATAAAGAGCGTTTATAGCAACTCTATAACTCTAACTTGGTAGAGAACTGAACTTCGCATTGAACAGTTTTCGTTAGTTTTGCACGATGACTGCATTTCGTGCTTAAATTATACTTTTTAAAACGCAATTTGTTTAATCCGCTTAGATAAATAATCAAAATGCATTTTATTTTCCAGTTAAAATGAAAAAGATATTTGTTATCTTCAGCCTTGCGACGACTCTCGTTTTCGCTTCGTGCGCTACTCAGAAAGAGAACGTCGGAACTTATAGTGTGTCTGCTACAAGCGCCCAGACTATGCGCCCGGACACTCTCGACAACGCTAAAGTTGATTCGCTTCTAAAGGCTGATAGTCTTCCTGCTATCAATAAGTGGACTACATCGCCATTCGTTGACGAAGAGACTCACGTAACTAGCACTTATCGTACGCTTTACGATCAGACTACAAACACGATTTATACATTAAAGACTCTTGCTGATGGTCGTTTCGTGCTCATCAAGAGAGTCATCAGAACACGTTGACACATCATTATATTTATCAACGCAATTTAATTTTTCATTGAACTGACTCAATTTTCTATGCAACAATACACATCAGAAGAGGCCCTGAACGGCATACTAAACATCATATAGACGACAGTTAACGAGTATAACCAAAGCAAGCAGAACAAAGCATCTGGACAGACTAGTTCTCTTATCGAAGAACTTCTGGCTGGAGTCGGTGCGTCTGCTTCTAAGGGCGTTAACTTAGGCGATCAAGTCAAGACACTTGCTGATGGTATGTCTATGCTCAAAAGTCAGGGAATCACTCAGGACGATGCAACTAACGTAGCGTTTATGATTGGCGCTATCGGAAAGGCTGTCGCCGGTCTTGAGTTCAATCCTGCAAGTACGGAAGCAGTACTTGCGATAGCATAGTCTCTTGCTATTTTGGGAAAGATTGACAAGGACGTCATCAGCAATATTTCTTTCATTGCTGCGAATCTCGATCCTGCATATGCCAAAAACATCTATGATTTCATAACGAAACTTGACGGGGCTGATGCAGAGAACGTAACTATGCTTATCAATGCTCTCAATGAGTTTGCGAAAGTCAAGACTGATTCTCTTGACAACATAAAGACTCTTTCTGAGAGTCTGAACTATGACGTCGGTGTGAAAATCACTTAGTTCTTCTAGTAGTTTGCAGTAGATGAGAAGAATCTCGACGCAGTTCATATTGTCGGAGAAGCATTGACGTCTTTATCGACTATCAATGCTGATACAATCGACAATATTAATAAACTCGGAACAATCAATGTCAATGCTGCTCAGGCTATCAATGAATTCCTGAATTCTCTCGACTTCTCGAAGGTAGAAGCACTATAGGACAAGGAACTGCGTAAGAGTATGGGCGCTTTACAGCATTTCGTGACGTCTATAATGGAAATCTTGAACAAGACTAACTTCGGTTTCCGTACGTTGTTCTTGCCAATTAAGGGTCGTCTGCTCGGTAAGGCTATCGGAAAGTTCTTTGATGAACTTGTCAAATCCATTCCGGAAAAACAGATTAAACTTGAGATAGACGGTCTGACTCAACTTATGTCTTCTATATTCCCTTTGATAGAGAAGGACAGCAAGTACTCTATATATAGGATGCTTGAGTTGTTGACAGAAGAGAACGGACGTTCAATAGGCGCTTTCTTCAAAGCCGTGGTCGAACAGATTCCGGAAGAGAAGAAGATGAAAGACACCGTCAATTCTGTTCATGCGTTTCTGAAGTTTATATCTGATTTCGGAGTTAAGGACTATATCAAATTCCGCTTGCTTCTAACTGAGAAGAACGGACAGCAAATCGGTGCATTCTTCAAGGCTATTATTGAACCTTTGAAAGAAACAAATTATCCGGATTTGAAGCCGATAACTGATTTCTTGAAGGCGATGTCTGGTATTGGAATATTCGGTGCTTTGACGCTTGCATTATTGAAGCCTATTCTGACTCCAGCGTTCGGTGAGAACATCTCTGGTTTCATAACGAAATTGGTAGACGGACTCGATGAAGAGAAGATGGAACGTCTGAAGGGATTCAGTACAGCTATGAAGAACATCTCTATGGGCATTTTGATGATGACTGGAAGCATTGTTCTCTTGGCGGGTGCTATTGAACTCTTCGGCGCTATGACTGTCATTGGTGCTACTGTGATTGCGACTGTATTCGTCGGTGCTGTCATATTGATGCTGAATCTCTTGAAGAAAGACAGTGACAATATCAAGGAGGGGACTGCTGCGTTGAAGGACGTCGCAACTGCTCTCTTGCTGATGACTGCTGATATATACCTCTTGGTCGGCGCAGCCATGTTGTTAAATTCTGTCGATTGGGAAGAGATCGGTAAAATTGCCGTGATGATGGTCATCGTCGGTGCTCTCGTGACTTGGTCGATGTATATCTCTG
Organism: uncultured Spirochaetaceae bacterium; assembly: GCA_964470795.1. Classification (GTDB taxonomy): domain Bacteria; phylum Spirochaetota; class Spirochaetia; order Sphaerochaetales; family Sphaerochaetaceae; genus Bullifex. Next base: position 3,947 of record CAYYEN010000365.1, read on the forward strand.
ACAAG
>CAYYEN010000366.1:0-3933 GCA_964470795.1 uncultured Spirochaetaceae bacterium
AAAATCGAAGCACTACATGAAGCTGAGCCAAGTCAGGCTTACGACCTGGCACAGCAGATAGATAATTTTATGTATGATTTTGATCCATATGGATATCAGGACCAAGTGGAAGACAGAGCTGCACAGGTTGAGACAATAGCTGCTGATTTAGATAGCGGAAATGCAGAGTATATTACAGATTATCTGAAGGAGATTGTACAGGAGCAGGATGGTACGCCGGAGATACTGGCAGAAGCACAGGAACTGATTGAAAAGGTGGAAGATTATAAGCCGCTGGCTAAGGTAGAGGAACAGTTAGAAGAAAATTACAATCATATCGACAATATGCTTAATAATCTAAAAAAGCCATCTGAGGAACGTGTAGAAGAGGCTCAGGATTTGGATACAAAGCAGGATGAAGCGTTGGCACAGGCTGATTCAGACTCTGGTAGAAAAACAGATATGGAAAAGCCTAAGAAATCAAAGCGCCCTTCACTTAAGAAGCGTCTTGAAGAGAAAAAAGAGCAGGTCGCCGCGCAGCCGGAAAAACCGGCTCCTGAGAAAGTGAAAAAGAATGAGAGGAGCATTGCCGATGAATAATCCATTTACCGTAGAAGAAATAAATGTTATCTGCATCTACAGTGCAACGGACAGACAAAAAGCAATTGATGGTCTGTTCCATGTATTGCCATATGAACGAGATCTGGAAATGCTAGATATTATATATCATGCAATTGATAAGCTCAGTAATATGAGTAATGCGGAGTTTAAGGAGCTTAATCTTGCTCCAGTAGAGGAATAGTGATAAGTGGGTACTGCCGTTGGTGGTACCTACTTTTTTATTGCCTGTCCTTGATGTGGTACTTCTAATTGCATGAAATCCAGTTATTTGATATATTCAAAATAGCAAATGTTGGGGGTGTAATTATGGCAGAAGAAGAGAAGATTGAAAGGGGCCCGCGTAGCAATCAGAAACTGAAAATCATGTATCTTATGAAGATTCTTATGGAGCTTACGGATGAGGAGCATGATATTACACTGGCAGAGATTGTGGAGCAGTTAAAATCATATGGCGTTACTGCAGAACGTAAGAGTCTGTATAGTGATATAGAAAATCTTAGATTATATGGTATGGATATTGTAGGTTCTCAGTATGATAGAACATTCCATTACCAGGTTGTAAATAGACAGTTTGAATTGGCAGAACTTAAATTGATGGTTGATTCCGTGCAGTCTGCAAGGTTTATTACTGAAAAGAAATCTAAGGAGTTAATCAAGAAAATTGAGGGATATTCTAGTAAATATGAAGCTGCAAAGCTTGATAGACAGGTAAATGTAGCAGGTCGCGTTAAGACCATGAATGAGCGTATTTATTATAGTGTGGATGCAATTCATGAAGCTATTAATGATAATAAGCAGATTACATTCCAGTATTTTGTATGGACTGTAGATAAGAAAATGGAACTGAAGCATGAAGGGGCATATTATCATGTGAGTCCATGGGCACTGTGCTGGGATGACGAGAAGTATTACCTTATCGGCTATGATAATGATGAGAAGAAAATAAAGCATTTCCGTGTTGATAAGATGACAAATACGGATATTGTAAATGAGAAGCGTCTTGGTAAAGCAGAGTTCTCACAGATAAAGATGACGGAATATACTAATAGACTATTTGGTATGTTTGAAGGCGAGCCAGAAACCGTAAAGCTTTTATGTGAGAATCAGGTTGCTAATATCATGTTTGACCGATTTGGAACAGATGTGCCAGTAGTAAAGGTGGATGCAGAGCATTTTGAGATTAATGTGAAGGTATCTGTGAGTAAACTATTCCTTGGTTGGATCATGGCATTACCAGGAGTAAAAATTATTGCACCGGATGCTACAGTAGAAGCTATGAAAGCAGAAATAACAAGATTACAGGAGTTATATTTCTAAAAAAAGAACAGAAATTCAGTTGCGAGTCCGTTTTTTTGACAGATAAAACATTTAGGATGGAATCAGATAAAGGGAAAATCCCTTATCTGGTTCCATTTTTATTGGAGGTGGAGATGAAAAGAATATGGTTTTGGCTTCAAAAGAAGAAGCGGATGAAAAAAAGAGACTGTAGCCAATGCTGCTTGAATTGTAGATTTTATAGGCAATGTGTGAAGGATGGTGCATTTTAATGTTTGGATTTGGAAAAAGTAATTCTCAAGATGTAAGACTTATTGGATATTGTGCTGCCAGATTTTTAACAAATAAGTTTACAAAATACATAGTTTCTGGTTCAAGGGACAGGGACTTTTATATCATATCTGTGTCTGCTGGATTAGTTATGTTTCTGTTGCAACCGTTCGTTTCGTCGCTATTATGGAAAATGGTGTTGTGACAAATTAGGTATGATAAATCGAACTAACATGTAACAGATTTTTATTAATGGCGTTCAAAGGGAGTAACTCTCTTTGGACGTTTTTTATATAGGTGAAAACTTTTCGTTACACAAATAAGACTTTTCATTACATATATGATGAGAGTAGAACTAAATTGCCGATAATATACTATAGGGATATATTGGAAAATTTAGATTATAAAGAAGTTTGGAGTGAGAATTGTGATAGAGATAGCGGTTTGTGAGGATGAGCAACCAATAAGAGAATATATTAAGAGGTTGACTGAGCAGTTTGCAGATGTACATGTTAGTACATTTGGGCGAGGAGAAGATTTGCTTAAGGAAAAAACAGTATTTGACATTATACTGTTAGATATTTCTTTGGATTCAAATGAGGAAGTTGCAATAAACGGTGTTGAAGTGGCGAAAATGATCCGTGAAAAATCTGGTGCCATAATCATATTTATAACAGCACTGAAAGAATATGTATTTGAAGCTTTTGATGTGGGAGCATTCCATTACCTATTGAAGCCAATTGATGAACAGAAGTTTGAAGAGGTTATTGGCAATGCTATAGGTCAGATTAAGAAAAGACAAGTGGTGGAGCCGTTAGTTATAAAGTCAAATGGCGGTTATATCCAGATTCCAGTAAATAATATTATTTATGCTGAGAATGAAGCTAGAAAAATTGTGATATACACAAAAAATATGGATGATGACAGTTATTCTTTTTATGAAAAGATGGAGGATTTAGAACGTAGGCTTGGAGATAGATTCTTTCGTTCACACAGAGGATATCTGGTAAATCTAGCAGAAGTTAGAAGATACGATACCACAACTATTATTCTAAAAAATGGTGTAAGCGTCTATCTGGCAAAGCAGAAGTACAATGATTTTGTTGCTGCGTATATGAATTATCTGAGGAAGGTATAAATGGATGTATAACATTATTTATTTTCTAATAGATTTGTTTTTTTATTTAGGACAGGCAATACTGCTTTCAATAGCCTTTCAGTCAGCACAAGGCCGATTCAATTTTCATAACAAGTATGCAAGGAGCTTGATATTCATTGTGCAGTATGTGGTAGTACAAATGTACTTGCACAATTCAAAAATAATGAAAACCATTGTATTTGGGGACGATGGAGTTAACGTTAATAGTCGATTCAGTATGGCATTTGTCATGCTAAGTTTTGTGGTGACTTATACATTTGCCAGAGTTTTGTTAAAAGAGAACAGACTAAAGATTTGTTATTATGCACTTTCTTTTTATGCAATTATAGAGCTGGTAAAATCTGCTCTCTATGCAGTATTTGTTAAACTATTGAATATTGTGATAAATTGTATAACTCACTTTCACCTTGAAAAACAGATGTATGATGCAGCTACGTTCCAAGCATTGGCACAGTCGGCAGAGATTATTTGGAATATTATGTACTGCGTTGTGGAGTTAATAGTATCTTGGTTAGTAATAAGGAAATTGAAATCATACCTAAATATGAAAGATACATATCAGAAGTGGGAGCAGGTCTTTTTGCTTTTCCCAAACTTCGTAGGATCCTATCACTACGGCTGTCTTATCA
>CAYYEN010000367.1:0-3925 GCA_964470795.1 uncultured Spirochaetaceae bacterium
GCTTTTGATCGGTGAATCATCATGACCTACCAACTCGAAACCGCCGCCCATCCCGAAACCCTGCGCCGCGTGGCGATCGACCCGGTATCGCGCGTCGAAGGTCACGGCAAGGTGACCATCCTGCTCGACGACCAGAACAAGGTGCTGATGTCGTCCAAGACGCAGGCGGGCAGGGACGATTGGAACACGTATATCAGGCCGCAGGACGGCCTGTTCGACGACGAGGGGCGGCGCGCGTACGGCAGGATTCTCCGCGTGTCGCCCGGCAGGAACTACTACGTCGTGCTCGGCGTGTCGTTCTTCAACGAGTTCGTCGCCGGCCAGCAGCAGTTCTGGCGTGTCGTCTACGGCGAGGGCGTCGGCGTGGCGTTCGCCGTCGGCCTGCTGTTCCTCGCGTACGTGCTGTTCGAGGTGCGGGCGCTGGAGGCGGTGCTGAACCGGTTCAACCTCGGCGGCGAGCAGTTCAACATCGCGCTGCCGAAGCACCTCAAGCGCAGCCTCGTCGTGAGCCAGGTGGCGATGCGGATGGAGCTCATCATCGAGCGCCTGAAGAACCACATCGTCGAATTGCGCAAGGCGCAGCTCATCCAGAGGCAGTTCCTCATCCCCGACAGGTCGACCGTGTACAAGGCGGGGCGGTTCGAGATAGGGCAGTTCTACGAGCCGGCCAAGGGCGTATCGGGCGACCTGCTCGTCATCCGCGAGATGAGCAAGAAGCACTGGTTCATATTCATCGGGGACGCGTACAGCAAGGGCTTCTCGAGCGCGCTCGTCATGGCCGTGGTCAAGGGCTACATCGAGGCGCTCGTCGACACCGCGCAGCGGACGAAGCAGGAGATGGACAGCGCCTGGTTCATCCATTACATCGCCAACCTCATCGACGCGGCGCTGAAGTCCGGCAAGTTCAAGCTCGGCGAGACGTTCCTCATCACCGCGGTGCTCGGCGTGCTCGACATCGAAACCGGCGAGTTCACCTACAGTAACTTCAGCCATGACGCGCCGCTCCTGTACGACGGAAAGGATTTCCGCGAGATAGAGGATGTCCACTCGACCGAGCTCGGCGACATCACGCAGGAGACGAAGGACAAGCCCGAGGTCAGCACGATGACCCTGAAGGGCGGCAACTATCTCGTCCTGTACACCGACGGCATCACGGAGTGCAGGAACAAGAAGTCTGGCCTGTTTGAGTCCATCGGCATCATCAACCAGATGACCAAGCACATGGCGAGCAAGAGCGTCGACGTGCTCGGCAAGGAGGTCATGTCGGAAGCCCTCAAGTGGAACGACCGCAAGGTCATAGAGGACGACATGACGCTCATCATAATCAAGCGGTAGCTTCGTCAGGAGGCGGAAATGAAGCGGACAAGGAAGGACCAGGGCGGCTTCACCATGGTGGAGGCGCTGCTCGTGCTCGCCATCATCGCGGTCATGAGCGCGGTGTTCCTGGCGATGAACTACGGCGGGTCGATGGACAGCACGAACGTCAACGCGTGCCAGGACTCCGTGATGAACATCGCGAGCGCCTGCAACAAGTGGAAGATGGCCAACGGCGAGGTCAACTTCAACCTGCTCGTAGAGCCGGCCTCCGCGGCGGGCGTTCTGCCGGCTACCGGCTGGCGGCGCCTCGTGGTGGACCGCTATCTCTCCGAGGGCGTGTTCGTGTCGCAGGGCGGCGTCGGCTCCAATCCGTGGGGGGGCGACTATCGCCTGACGGCAACGGAAAGCTCCCCGGGGTCGGGCAGCAGGGACATCCTGCAGGTCGAGGTGACAAACTTCCCCGTACGGCTGTTCGAGACGATGCAGAAGAACTTCCGGCTCAAGGCCTCGGGAGTGGAAAAAGTGGCCGGAACCGAGGCTCCCGACCCCGTCGACCCGACTGGCGGGCAGGAGACGTATCTCTGCACCCTGCGCATCAGCTTTTAGGCGGATTTCTTCATTTTCAGCCATGCCTGAAATGTTGGTATTTTTCCCTTTTTTGTGGTATAATCGCTTGGATAGGCGATTTCTACGAAGGTTCGCGCAAGGCGGGCCGAAAGCGGTTCTGGCATGGACGGAGTCGCGGGATTTCATGGTGGCCAGGGAGGAATCCATATGATATGGAAGGCTTTTTGTGTGTGCGCCGCCGCGCTCGTGGTGGTGACGGTGTCGTCGTCCGGCGCGCAGGCCTGGTGTTGGGCGGAGGCTGAACTGGCGCAGGAGCAGTCGTATCATCGGCAGGCCCAGAACCGGATGAACGAGAACCTGCAGGAGCTCGGACGCCTGAAGGACGACCCGAGCGAGGGCCTCGCCGGCATCGAGAACGAGGTGCTCCTGCTGGCCAAGTACTGGGCCGAGGAGTACATGCGGGTGCAGGAGCAGATTTATAAGGGGCAGGACGGCGCCCATGTGGTGCCGCCGACCTTCATGACGCCCGAGTCGCTGCGCGTCGTCGACGGCTCGTCCGTGGCCTCCGCGGAGCGGTTCGGCAACATCTTCGGGAACAACTCGGGCGGCTCGCTCCGTCACCTGCACGAGTCGGCCCGCGCGTCCGACCTCGCCGAGCAGGACGCGTTCCTATCCATGTCAGACACCCTGAAGCTGATATCCGCATACAACCGCGCCCTGTCGGCGCGCAACATCCCCGTGCGCCAGAACTTCGCGTACGCGAACTCGCTGAACGCGATACTGCTGGTCAAGCTGACCGAGACCGAGCGCCTCATCGCGCGCCTGTGCGAGGTAGAGGCGCGGGCTGCCATCTACCGTTCGGGCAGGAGGTAGGCACATGAGGAACCTTCCGGTTTTCGTCCTGCTGTTCGTCCTGCTGCTTCCGGTCGCGGCGTCCGCGACAATCGGGCAGACGACCGTCCAGCTGGCGCTGCAGGAAGAGCGCAAGATAGAGGAATGCCGTGAGATGTCGCGCGACATCGCCCAGAAGGAGATACGGGAGCTTCGGCTCGCCCTGATGGGCTATTGCCGCGCCCAGTACGACTATTGGGCGGGGACCCCGTATAACCGCATGGAGACGAGTCAGGTCGAGGGCGTCTGGCAGGCACGCGACAACAACGGCGGCGAGGCGGGCAGCACGCCTGCTCGGCCGTCAGGCGGAACCCCCGCCGGCGGCTCCGGCGCGCAGACCGCGACCGAGGCGCAGGCCAAGTCCAACAAGAATTCAATCGGGCAGGACGCCGACGCCTACGACAAGGGCATGCAGGGGGCCATCGGCAGCGGAACGTGGAGGCAGCCGTGCCAGGGTGTCACCCCGCCGAACGGACATTTCGGGCCGCGCAAGGCAGGAATCGGGCGCAACAGCCACCCCGGATGGGACATCTCGACCAGGGGCGGCAATGTTCCGATATACCCGACGAGGCCTGGCAGGGTGGTGTCGTACAACACGACCTGCCCGTCGGATTTTCCCAAGTCGGCGAGCAACCGTTACCGGTGCTGCGGCAGGTGTTCCGGCTTCGGTCGCGTCATGAAGGTCGACCACGGCGACGGGTATGTCTCCACCTACAACCACCTGCGCAGGGTGCTCGTGACGAGCGGGCAGGTGGACTGCAGCAAGGCCATCGCGTACGCCGGCACCACCGGCGTCAGTTCTGGCGACCATCTGCATTGGGAAGTGTTCAAGGGCAACGTCAACCTGAATCCCGAGAAGCTGGTGCTCGGCCGCGAGTTCGTCAACGCGTCGGTGGCCAACGCCAGGCGCGGCTCGGTCTCCACGTTCGTCGGCGAGATGAATGCTGCCTCGGGCGGCAGGCCGGCCGCGGTCGGCTCGAGCGGATACGAGGACTTCGCCGACGAGTATAGCGGCGAGTGGGCGGACGGCGCGAACCAGTTCTCCGACATGTCGTTCATGGCGAACGAGGCGACCGAATGGTACCCCGTCGAGGTCGACGACCTTCGCCAGAAGGTGCCGACCGGACAGTCGACGGTCGACAACAGCACT
>CAYYEN010000368.1:0-1579 GCA_964470795.1 uncultured Spirochaetaceae bacterium
TCTATTATCAGTATAGTGATAGAAAGTAATTTAGGAAATGCAAATCTATACTAGTGGTATTGCTGTTAGTAATGAGCGAGGGTAATTAAGTAATTACATTCTACAGTTTTTTGATTAGATTTATACAATAATCACACAAATGACATAAAAACTTCACATTTAGTATTTAAAAATAAAAAGATGTTTTATTGCTCTCTTGAGCACAATTTAAGGATGAAAAATGAATTTTAAAAAAATGTTGTTTTGGTTGTTGCCGTAGTTGCAACACTTTTTGCCATTGTGGGTTGTAAATCAGATATCCCTCCTGTTGTACCACCAAACCCTTATTTAACGTTTTATAGTGATACAGAGTTTACTGTTACTCCAGGTAAAAATTGGTCTTACTATGATACTAGTAATGAGTTTTACAATTATGATAATTCGATCCTCGAGTGCTCTACAGATAATACTAATTGGGTCGTATTAAACAGAAATAGTGATTTAAAACAAACTGCTGTAAAATCAGGCGATAAGTATTATCTCTATTTTAGAGGTACTGGAATTAATAATCTTACATTTGACGGCTCCTCAACATTTACTTCTTGGACCTTGGATGGGAATAATATCTATTGTAGTGGTAACATTGAGAATCTTTTAGATTATAAAGCTGTTTTAAGAGGAGGACATCCTCAAATGGCTAGAAATTGTTTTTTTGTAATGTTTGAAAATTGCACAGCATTAGTATCTGCTCCAACACTTCCTTCTAACGAGTTAAGTAATCATTGTTATGCTTATATGTTTAGCCATTGTACTTCTTTAATACAAGCTCCAGAGCTTCCCTCTACTACTTTAGCAGACTATTGTTATCGATCCATGTTTGACGGTTGTACTTCTTTAGTAACAGCTCCAGAGCTTCCCTCTACTACTTTAGCATCCTGTTGTTATCAAGCCATGTTTTATGGTTGTACTTCTTTAACACAAGCTCCTGAGCTTCCTGCTATTACTTTAGCCGAACTATGTTATCAATCCATGTTTGCTAGTTGTACTTCTTTAGAAACAGCTCCAGAGCTTAAAGCAACTACTTTAGCAGACTGGTGTTATTGCAGTATGTTTAATGGATGTAAAAAACTAAATTCAGTGACTTGTCTTGCAACAAATATAGATGCTGACAATTGCCTTTTAGATTGGCTAACAGGCACTGCTGCAACTGGTACCTTTACAAAAGCAAAAGGTGTGAATATTTGGAGCAATGCTGTTGGTGGTAATGTGCCAGCTGGTTGGACAATTACAGAATAAGAATTGTAAGGACTAATCAAAGAGCTGCTTGAGGAGACTTAGGTAGCTCTTTTGTTGTGAATTAAAAAATAATTATTATTGTAGTTTTGTTGCTTGAAGTTACACTACATTAGTGATATATTTTTTTTGAAATTAATCATTGGGGAGCTTATTAGATAGGCTGAGAGGAAGGTAATACCTTCGACCCTTATACCTGATTTGGATAATGCCAACGTAGGGAAATCGTAAACGCAACAGTAAGCGAGGGTGCCTTCATTGGTACGCTCGTTTTTTTATGCACTTTTTAGTTAAATTTTGGGAGGAA
>CAYYEN010000368.1:1589-3922 GCA_964470795.1 uncultured Spirochaetaceae bacterium
TACCTTCGACCCTTATACCTGATTTGGATAATGCCAACGTAGGGAGTCGTAATATAAACAACGAGTGTACCTATTGGGGTATGCTTGTTTTTTTTGTATTAAAGAATTGGAGGAATTTATTTTATGTTAGAAAACTGTTTAGCTGTGCTTCGAGAAAAAGCACCACTTATTCACAACATTACAAACTATGTCACCGTTAATGATTGCGCAAATATTCTTTTAGCCTCAGGCGCTAGCCCTATCATGGCAGATGATGAGAATGAAGTTGAAGAAATTACTAGTATTTGTGGTGGGTTAAACATCAACATAGGAACTCTTAATCAACGAACTATCAATTCGATGTTTCTTGCAGGTAAGAAAGCTAATTTGTTAAACCATGTGGTCTTATTAGATCCTGTTGGAGTCGGTGCAAGTGCTCTTAGAACTAATACTGCACTAGATCTTATGAAAGAAATTAAATTTGATGTAATAAGAGGAAATGTTTCTGAAATTAAAACCCTTGCTAATGGTAGTGGTAATACTAAGGGCGTGGATGCAGATATTGCAGATACTGTCACAGAGGAGAACTTAGAGCAAATGGTTTTATTTGCTAAAAGCTTTTCAAAAGAGCATAACTGCATTACTGCAATAACGGGAGCTATCGACTTAGTTTCAGATAGTACTACTTGCTATGTTATTCGTAACGGAAGAAGTGAAATGAGTAGAATTACAGGAACTGGTTGTCAGCTCTCAGCTTTAATGACTGCCTTTGTAACAGCAAATAAAGAGCACAAACTAGAAGCAGCCTCTGCCTCTGTTTGTGCTATGGGACTTGCGGGAGAGATAGGTTTTTCTCATCTTTTAAAGGGAGAGGGTAATTCAACTTATAGAAATCGTATTATTGATGCAATTTACAACATGGATAGTAAGACCTTAAAAGCAGGTGCTAAGTATGAAATTAGATAAAAGTAGTCTTTTATTATATGCAGTAACTGATAGCAGGTGGCTTAAAGGTGAGCCTTTAAAAAACGCTGTCAAAAAGGCATTAAGCGGTGGTGCTACTTTTATTCAACTGAGAGAAAAGACTCTTGATAATGAGCATTTTCTTAAAGAGGCTGAAGAGGTTAAAGAACTTTGCCATAACTACTCTGTTCCTTTTATCATCAACGACAATGTAGAAATTGCTTTAAAAGTGGGCGCTGATGGTGTTCATGTTGGACAAAGTGATATGGAAGCGGGAAATGTGAGAGCACTACTAGGAGAGGATAAAATTTTGGGAGTTTCTGCACAAAACGTTGAGCAAGCGTTGCTTGCCGAGCGTTCTGGGGCGGATTATCTAGGAGTTGGTGCAGTCTTTAGTACTGGGACGAAAGCAGATGCTGAGGATGTAAGCTTTGATACTCTTGAAGCTATTTGTAAAGCGGTAAGTATTCCTGTTATTGCAATTGGTGGCATTAGTAAAGACAACATCTTAAAGCTTGCTAAGAGTGGTATTTGTGGCGTTGCTGTAGTTAGTGCAATCTTTGCAGAAGATGATATAGTCTCTGCAACCTCACATCTTAAAACTTTAACAGAGGAGATGGTCGCCTTATGATAACTGGCGCTATTTTTGATTTTGATGGTACCCTTTTTGATTCCATGAAGATATGGCAAACAATTCCGGCTGACTACCTAGTCTCCATTGGCTATAAGCCTAAAGAGGATATTAATAGAGTGTTTCAAAATCTTTGTTTAGAAGACTCTGCCCTCTACTACCAAAGGGAGTATGGGGTAACTCTTAGCACCGAGGAAATAATAAATGGAATAACCTCTATGGTAGCTCACTACTACAAGGATGTTATACAGCCTAAAGCAAATATTGAAGGTCTTTTAAAGCTCTTAGAGAATAATGGCGTTAAGATGTGTATTGCAACAGCTAATGATGAGTCTTTAATAAAAGCTGCTTTAATGCGATGTGGAATTGATGGCTACTTTAGTAAAATTATTACTTGCTCTCAGGTGGGAGAAGGAAAAGATAAGCCTTCAATATTTTATGAAGCGCTAAAAGAATTAGAAACGAAAAAAGAGAGTACTTTAGTCTTTGAAGATGCTCTTTATGCACTAGAGACTGCTAAAAACGCAGGTTTTACAGTTGTGGGAGTTTATGATGAAACGGAAGAAGAGGAAGAAAGACTGAAAGAATTATCAACTTTCTATTTTAAAGATTTTTCCGTTCTAGATGATTTTTTAAAGTTTGCTTCAGCCTTTTGTTAGAAGCTTACTGCGGCAAGCTGGGGGCACCACCTTTTGCCGCCATATAAAATAATGCTCACGTTTAAGGAGATTAAAATGAGAACAGCATTAACGATCGCTGG
>CAYYEN010000369.1:0-3903 GCA_964470795.1 uncultured Spirochaetaceae bacterium
AGTTTATTGAGATATAAAATATGATATAGCAAAACTTAGACATAGTTTAGTTTGAAATTATGATTTTATAGTTAGTGATTTATTTAAAATAGAAGAAAGTGATAATAAATTTGATTTAAAAATTTATAATGGAGAATTGCAAGAACATATATCAGAATATTTTGATATAAAATTAGAAGAAAAATTATGAAATATTGAAAGCATAAAACTTATTGAAGCGTTACTTTTTTTAACAATGATACCATTACATAGTGATAATTTTGAAAGACAAAAAGCTATGTACTTAATTGCAATACAAAAATTTAATTTAATTAATTTTGATAAATTATGAAAATAGTAATTGATTTAGATGGAACAATTTGTGAACTAAAAAAAGAATGACAAAATTATTGTGATGTTATTGTAAATAAATGAGCAGTAGATAAAATAAAAAAGTTAAAAGAATTATGACATTATATCATAATTCAAACTGCAAGACATATGGAAACTTGTGGTTCAAATTTATGACTTGTAAATGCTAGAGTTACAAAAAATACAATTGAATGGTTGGAAAAAAATAATATACCTTTTGATGAAATATATTTTTGAAAACCAAATGCAGATTTATATATTGATGATAATGCAAAAACTTTTATTTGATGGGATAATATTTCTGATATAGAAAATTATAATGAAAAATTTATAAATTTGGTAATTCCTATGGCTTGAGCTTGAAGTAGATTTGTAAAAGCTTGATATGATTTACCAAAACCATTAATAGATGTAAAATGAAAATCAATGTTTGAGTGGGCAATATCAAGTTTCGATTTTTTAAAAAAAGATTACAAAATAAATTATATTTTTATAGTTTTACAAGAACATATAGAAAAATATAAAATTGATGAAAAGATTAAAAAAGTTTATAGTGAAGCTAAAATAATTTCCCTTGATAAAATAACAAGATGACAAGCTGAAACTGTTTTAATGGCTAAAAAATATATTAATGATTTAAATAAATTAATAATATTTAATTCTGATACTTATACTGTATTTAATGAAAATGACTTTCCAATAGATAATAAGAAAATTGACTGACTCATTTCTTGTTTTGAATCAAATGATCCAAGATACAGTTATACAAAACTTGATGAATATGCTTATGTTTTAGAAGTGGCAGAAAAGGTTGTAATATCAAATAATGCAACGAATGGAATGTATTATTTCAGAAGATGAATTGATTTTGTAAATTATGCTAAAAAAATGATTAATAATAATGAATTAAGTAATGGAGAATTTTATGTTTGACCTATGTATACTGATTTTATTAATTCATGAAAAAGAGTAAAAATAAATTCAGTAAGAGAAAATTGGATATTATGAACTCCAGAAGAATTAGATTATTTTTTAAAAAATTATAAATAAATATGTTTAAATGAATTGATACTATTATTTTTGACTTAGAATGAGTAATAATAGAGACAAAAGATATTTGGAAAAAGGTTGATGAAAAATTTTTTCTTGATAAATGATTAAAATATTATATTTCTGTTAAAAATAAAGTTGTTGGAAAAACATTAGAAGAAGTAGTTATATATTATCAAAATACCTATAAAATTAATGAAAAAATTGATATTTTAATAAAAGAATATTTTTTAATAGTAAATGAATTATTTTATAGCGAAATTAAATACATAAATTGATTTTTAGAGTTTTTTACATATATTGAAAATAAATTCAATATATGTGTTGCAACATCTATTGATAAAAATTTATTATCTATTGTTGAAAATAAATTCAATATTCATAATAAATTTAAAAATAAAGTTTTCTTCATCTAGTTACAATTTAAATTGAAATTATAAAGAAGATATTTTTAATTTTACTATAAAATCAATGAATTCTTATAATAAAAAGTATATTATTATTGAAGATTCACCATTATGAATTCGTTCAGCAAAAAATCTTTGAGTAAAAAGTATAGCTTTAGAAACTAATTTTAATAAAAATGAATTATTAGAAGCAGATTATATTATTAAAGATTTATTAGAATTAAAAAGTTATATGAACAACTAAAATTAAATAAAAATACTTTAAAGTAATAAATGACAATTTTTAAATAAGGTATCTTTTAAAATGGAATTCACCCCTACCCCTCTTCCATTTTAAAAGATGAAAAATCAAATTTATTATAAAGTAATAGAAAAAAGCTTATCAAAGAAAGTTTAAATAAAAATATTTTTTGAACTTCTTCGCTTCGCTACGACCCCGTTACACTCTCGCTTCGTTCCTCGCTCGGGACACATAACAGCTTCTATGAGGTTCGCTCGTTGCACTTCGCTCTCCCATATTTTTACTCCATTGCATTTCGTAAAAACATCTCATAGAAGCAAAACGTTATCTGAAATTTTCAAAAATCCTTTCAATAAATAAGGTTTATGCTAAAAACAATTTAATATTATTTTCTTTTATGAAATACCTAATAATCAATGCTGATGACTTCGGATATAGCAAAATATTTAATGCTTCTATTTTGGCATTGATTAAAAATTGATTAATTTCTTCTACTACTGTAATGGTAAATTGGGTAGATGATGAACAGACTGATCAAGTTAACGAGCTTTCGGCGCTAATAAAATTTCATAACTTGAGCGTCGGACTTCATTTAGAGTTTTCTGACGATAATTTCCAGCCCGAGATAGAAAGACAATACGGAAGATTTTTTTCTATTTTTGGGTTTAAACCGAGTCATATTGATTTACATAAGTCTACATTTTTAAAAGAAGCTCATTCAGCAATCATGGAATTTTGTAAGGAGAAAAATCTTCCTTGCCGAAATCACAAGATTGGTGTCGTCGATGTTGTGAAAACTCAAAATGAAGTCCTAAGTGGAACTGGAATGAGTTTTGATGAATTAAAAGCGACCGTTGAAACTTTCAAGGATGGTGAAAGTTATGAGATTTTGTTCCATCCTGGTTTGTATGACCCGAATTGCAAATCTAGTCTGAACAAGGAACGCGAACTTGATGTAAAAAAAATCGAAGAAATTAATCCTTTTTTAAAAGAAAATAATATCAAATTAATCAGTTATATTGATTTGGTTTCGATGTAATACCACGAGGATTTTTGAAAACATCAGATAACAGCAACTATCCAAAATATTTTTACTTCAAAAAGTTTTGCTATCGCTCACTTTTTTCGTAAAATACTTCGGATCAGTTGCGAACGTTGTACGAAATTTCAAATAAACCTTTATTTATCAAAAAATTAACATGAAAATACTAAATTTATCAGAAGCAAAACAAGTCGCTTTAGATATTGCGAAACACATAGAACCAATTGATCGTAGGGATTTTTTCTTAGTGCATTCAGAAAAAGTTGGGAAAGTGGCTAAAATGATTGCTCAAAAAATAGGCATAGACGATAATATATTTGAAATAGCTGGTTGGGTACATGATGTAGGATATTCAAAGGATCTTGAAAATCATGCTGATTATGCGATACCTATTTTACAAGAATTAGGCTATGAAGTTAATGAAACTGTAAAAGACTGCATTTTAAATCATGGAAATGGAAAAAATCCCCAAACAACAGAAGGAAAAATTTTTCAACTAGCTGATAAATTTAGTATTTTTGACTCTGATGTAATTGAAGTAATTTTAAAACATGGTATTTTCCCATTGAAAGCTGACGATGTTAATTTTTTGAAAATGATGAGCGAGAAAGCATTTAAATTATTAGAGAATTATACAAAGTAGGTTTATTTGAAATTCAAGCCCTTCGGGTCGTACAACAGCTGATATCTGCAAGGATTAAAGCCACATTTTGCCACTAAATTGATTTTTAAAGGAAGTGGCAAAACGTCAGATATCAGCGAACGTTAAATGAAATTTTCTCTCTGGCAATAATTTAAATCGTAAAAAATCC
>CAYYEN010000370.1:0-1266 GCA_964470795.1 uncultured Spirochaetaceae bacterium
TCGAAAAAGTGTTCCGCATCAAAAAATACATACTTACCTTTTTTATTTAAATAACGAATAGTATTTTCAATAAGTGCTAAGTTTTCCTCTTTACTAATCTTAAGAATCCTCTCCACTTGAAAATCCCAACTTTTACCAAAGATAGCCACCGCTTTAGTTCCACTTTCAATTAAAGCCTTTAAGTTGCTATCCTCCGTACAGCTCACCCCTATTCGATGAGTAGAGCCAAAAGCTACCAGCGTCGAGTTTTCCAGTTTTAGAGTTTTAACTTTTTCAAAAAACTCTAAATCTTTAGGATTAGACCCAGGATTGCCCGCCTCTATATATTGGACCCCTAGTTTATCTAACAGGGTGACAATTCTTAGCTTATCTAAAACAGAAAAGCTTAAACCTTCCCCTTGCTCTCCATCTCGAAGTGTAGAATCATAGATTTCGACGTTCATATTCTGTCCTTATTTATCTGTATGTCCGACAAGCATATCGAGCTCATCTGCCATTTGTGAGGCACTTTGACCGGAAGAGAGGGTTTGATCTTCTACCGAAAGCATCTTGTTTACTGCATTTAAACAAGAGAGAATAGAAGCCTCTATTACATCTGTACTTACTCCGCGACCACGGAAAGTGCCTGTTTTATCTGCAATCTTAACCAGTGCTTCTCCAAGTGCATCACGGTGTTCTGTAACCGCTTGTAACTGATAATCTTCAAGGGAGAAGGAGTGTTTAATAATCTTTTCAACACAACGAAGAGAGGCATAAACAGGTCCTGTTCCCATAGCAACTTCGCTATAACTCTTTCCATCTTTTGCAAGTGTTATGCAAGCGGTGCTTACCATAGAATTGCCACTGTTAACTACAAACTTTTCAAGGATCCAACCATTTGCTTCAACACTGGTTGGATGAGTATCGGCAAGAGCGTAGATATCACGATCGGTGATAACTTTCTTACGATCACAAAGCTTTTTAAACTCTGCAAATAATAAGACTTTCTTATCGGTATCAAACTCGAAGCCAAGAGTTTCAAGTTTCTTATCAAAAGCATGCTGCCCTGAGTGTTTTCCAAGCACTAAGTTAGTTTGGATAACTCCAACAGACTCCGGTGTCATTATTTCATAAGTCTTACTGTTCGCCATCATTCCATGTTGGTGGATACCAGACTCATGAGCAAAGGCATTAGAGCCAACTATAGCCTTAGAAGGATTAATCTTAACACCGGTAGTTTTAGAAAGTAGCAGTGCCGAACGATTAAGTTGTGGAGTATCGATATTA
>CAYYEN010000370.1:1286-3896 GCA_964470795.1 uncultured Spirochaetaceae bacterium
TTCTAATCGCCATCACTACTTCTTCAAGTGCAGCATTTCCAGCTCTCTCTCCAATTCCGCAAAGGGTGCATTCGATTTGTCGAGCTCCAGCACAAACACCTGCTAAGGTATTGGCAACTGCAAGTCCTAAATCGTTATGGCAGTGCATGGAAATAACTGCATGGTCTATATTTTTAACATGAGTTTTAACATAGGTGACCATATTAGCAATTTCCAAAGGCGTCATATAACCTACAGTATCTGGAAGATTAACAGTAGTAGCGCCTTCTCTAATTGCTATTTCCACTGCTTGGCAGAGGAAATCGAGGTCAGTTCTAGTTGCATCCTCACAACTAAATTCAATATCAGAACAAAGGCTTTTAGCATAACTAACGTTTTGTGCAATACGTAGCAACGCTTGTTCCTTACTCATCTTTAATTTATATTCCAAGTGAAGATCACTAGTTGCTAAAAACAAGTGAATTCTTGGTCTTTTTGCGTCTTTTACAGCGCTATAAGCGCAATCGATATCCTTTTTTAAAGCGCGAGCTAAGGAGGCCACTATTGGTTTTTCGACCGCCCTAGCAATTGCTTGTACGCTTTCAAAATCTCCTGGAGAAGAAATAGCAAACCCTGCTTCTATGATATCGACACCCAAGGACTCTAGCTGTTGTGCGATTTTAATCTTTTCATCAATATTCATGCTGTAGCCCGGCGCTTGTTCTCCATCACGAAGGGTTGTATCAAAAATGTATACTCTGTCTTCCATATTCTTCTCCATAAAAATTTAGATTATTTTTTCAACCAACTCATTTTGCTTCTTAATTCAGCACCGGTCTTTTCAAGTTGACTCTCTTTTTCAAGCGCCTTTCTTGCATTAAAATATGGGCGTCCGACTTGGTTTTCTAAGAGCCAGTTACGAGCAAAAGTCCCTTCTTGAATGTCAGTTAAAACATCTTTCATCGCTTTCTTAGTCTCATCGGTGATAATCTTCTTACCTGTGATGTAATCACCATACTCTGCGGTATCTGAAATTGAATAACGCATATAAGAAAGTCCTCCTTGATTTACCAAGTCAGTGATAAGCTTCATTTCATGACAGCATTCAAAATATGCCATCTCTGGTTGATAACCTGCAGCAACCAAGGTGTCAAAACCAGCTTTTATAAGTGCAGATAAACCGCCACAAAGAACCGCTTGTTCACCAAAAAGGTCAGTTTCGGTCTCTTCTTTGAAAGAAGTTTCAAAAATCCCTGCCCTTCCAGCTCCAATTCCTACTGCATAGGCAAGAGCAACTTCTTTGCTATCCCCTGTTGGATCTTGATGAACAGCGATTAAAGAGGGAACACCTTTACCTTCAACAAACTGACTTCTTACTACATGCCCTGGTCCTTTTGGTGCGATCATGATTACGTTTACATCTGAAGGAACAGCAATTTGACCAAAATGGATGTTGAAGCCGTGAGCAAAAGCAAGATATTTACCAGCACTCAAGCCTTTTTCAATACTTTCTTTATAAAGTTTTGCTTGTTTTTCATCATTGACTAACATCATGATGATATCTGCAGCTTTTGCAGCCTCTTCAGCAGTCATTACTTTTAATCCTGCTTCTTCAGCAATTGCCCAGCTCTTTGAGCCTTTGTAAAGACCAACAACTACATCGACACCACTTTCGTGAAGATTTAACGCGTGTGCATGGCCTTGGCTACCATATCCGATGATTGCAACTTTTTTACCGTTTAATTTTGATAAATCAGCATCACTTTCATAATACATTTTACTCATAGCATTCCTCGCTTTTCAGTATTTTTTATTTCTATTCTTCTATTGCTTCACTTAGCGCTCTAGAACCACGCTCAAGTGCGGTAATACCTGTTCTTACTAGTTCCACAAATCCATAAGGACGAACTAAACTTAAAAAAGCTTCAATTTTATCTCTTGTTCCAGTCAATTGAACACTCAATGTTTCAACCGTCACATCAATAACCTTAGCTTTAAAAATCTCACTTATTTCTACTACTTGGGTTCTTGTCTTATCAGTTGCTTTAATCTTGACTAATACCAACTCTCTTTGCAGAGAACCCAAGGAAGTCATTTCAAACACATTTTGTACATCTATCAGTTTTCCAACTTGATGTTTAATCTGCTCAACAACAGTAACATCTCCTGTCACCACAATAGTTATACGGCTTACGAGAGGGTTCTCAGTCTCGCCTACAGAAAGCGAATCGATATTGTAACCACGTCGGGAGAATAAAGAAACAACGCGCATAAGTACACCAGCTTTGTTGTTAACTAAGATTGCTAACGTTGTAATATCTTTCTTTTCGTATTCCATTTTTCCTCCAAAAAAAGAAAACCCGTGGTTCTTTTATTCCCACGGGCTTTTGTATAGCAATACTACCAAGTAACCGTGGTTATTGGCTAATGAGTAGTACGATGACACAAAGTTCAGAAACAGAAACGTTGTATTTTTTATTGATTATATTATTTGTCATACTCGATTTCTCCTTCTGTTTTTTATATGAAATATTTACATCTTTTCATAAAAGAGTGTCAACTACTTTTATTTAAATATGCAATAAAATTTATATATTTACATTAAATATAAATTTATTAGGTCTTTTTTGT
>CAYYEN010000371.1:0-3895 GCA_964470795.1 uncultured Spirochaetaceae bacterium
ATAGACTTAAAATCATCAACACCGACTAGTATACGCTTTCTTTCCATTCTCTGCCTCTTTTTATGATTATACTACATCTATCAGAATTTGGGGGATTATCTTAACAGGGCTGAGATTTTGGGCTTTAAAAAGTTGTGCTAGTTAATTAATTTAGCTTATCTTTTTTTAGCAACTATTTGATACATCTCATCATCTGAAATTGAGTCAGTTACTTCAAAAATAGAGGAGACTAACTTACAAAGCTCCTCAAGAGGCGGAAGCTCTTTAGAAAGAGTGTGGGAAATTTTATGATGACAAGCATTTGTTTTATCTCTGCTTTGGCCGTGAGCAATAGTTACTATGCCCTCTTTACTTAAGAGCGTGTTTAAATGTTCTAAGACCTTTAGGCTCTCATCAAAATGAGGAAAAGCATTATAAATAACAATACGGTCAAAGAGAGTTTTACTTTCAAACTCAATTACATCTGAAGTATAAAAGGTTACCGCTTCTTGGTTAAATTTAGCTTGTGCTTTTTTAATCATACCAGCGGAAGAATCTATTGCCACTACCTGTTTAACTTTACGAGATAAGTAGTCAGAAATAAGAACTCCGGTGCCGGTAGCAACATCTAAAACAGAACAATTTTCTTCGATTCTTGCATTATCTAGTAGCGTCTTTATAACTCTTTCATTTCTTTTATTCATTCCATCCCAAAGAGGTGAGAGGGTATCGAAGAAAAAGACTATTTCTTTTTTATCCATAATGCCTTCATCAGCCCTCATAGATTTCGTACTCGCCCTTAATAGAGTAATTAAGATACTCATTACACCAAGCAATTGCCTTAATTTCATCGCGGCTCTTGATGTTGTCTAATAAGGAGAAAGTATTGTGTAAAAGCACTTCTTTACCATATTTTTTGCAGTATCGAGACCATAATCCTAAAATTGTAGTCTTGAAGGAGGCATAAAACATTGGTATTAAGGTGTTTCCACTTAAGAGGTTTAAGTTATGGTGAAACTCATAAAGAGCCTCAGCAACTTCGTTACTAGTTTTAGCTTTTTCTAGGTTATCAACAAAGGGGTTTAAGGAGGAAATTTCTTCATCACTACAATTGTGAATTACATTCTTAATTGTGACGATTTCAAACGCCATTCTGATTTCAATTATAGATTTAATCTCATCAGGCCTTAAGATTTCACCTGTGTTTTTCATGATTGAAACGAGAGCGCCAACGCTACCAGTTTTGCGAAAGTCTGCAACGAAGGCGCCTTGTCGTGGTTGAATTTCTAAAAACCCCATGCCGGCAAGCTCTGCAATACCGGAGCGAACTACAACACGGCTTATAGAGAAAGAAAGCGCTAATTCTCTTTCTGTAGGTACTCGTGAGCCGATGGGATACTCTCCACTAAGAATCTTTTTCTCAAGGGTTTCAACAAATTGATCTTTAAGTGTTTTTCTCCCGTCTTCTGTTTTCATACCTACCTCTATTCTACAACTATTTCTTTAATTACTAAATCTGAACCACTAATCATCACCTTATGAAGCTCGCCACAAAACGGACAAGCTTCTAGGTGAGATGGAAGATGATAAATCTTTTTACAGCTTTTACATCTTACATTAGCAGGAATTTCATTAATAACTAGCTCTGTCTTTTCAAGAGCAGTGCCATCTACAGCGGCAGGAAAGCATTCAGTAAGATATCTAGGAACTACCCCAGACATCTCACCAACATCAAGAATAATTTGTTTAACTACTCCTTCTTCACCTTCCATGGCCTCTGTAACTTGTCTAACAATTTCAAAGACAATTCCTAATTCGTGCATATCTTTCCTTTATTTCTTGAAAGCATCTTTTACTTTTCTAATTGCAATCTTACCCTGTCGTTTTAACATATTCTTAACAACCACAGGCTTCATCTTGGTAAACTCAATGCCTTCGCCGTCGTATGCACGTTTCAGAGTAACAGCACCAAATTTACATTTAGTTGTACACATACCACAGCCTACGCACATATATTCATCCACAATTGCAGCACCACAGCCAAGACAACGAGATGCTTCTTTTTGCATTTGTTCAGTTGTAAAGGTTCCACGTAAGTCTTTAAAAGTAGTAGTTGCTTTAACACCTTGCTTCTCTTCAGGAAGTTCACGTTTAGCACTATCAAAACCTTTAAGAATTGCACTCTCTTTATCGAGTTCTTTATAATCTCGTCTATCACGGCCAAAGATTAAAGATTGTCCAGGTTGTACAAAGCGATGTAAGGAAATTGCACCTTGCTTACCAGCAGCAATTGCTTCAATTGCAAATCTTGGTCCAGTTTGTACATCACCACCTGTAAAGATATCACCCTCTTTTGTCTGATAAGTAAACTCATCACAAACTAAAGTGCCACCTCGTCTAACTTCAACCTTGCTTCCCTCTAATAAAGAACCTAAGACTACAGACTGTCCAACAGATAAAAGTACATTCTCACACTCTACTACTTTAGTATCAGTCTCATCATATTGAGGATTAAAACGATGGTCTTTATCAAAGACAGAGACACAACGTTTGAATTCTACAC
Organism: uncultured Spirochaetaceae bacterium; assembly: GCA_964470795.1. Lineage (GTDB taxonomy): Bacteria > Spirochaetota > Spirochaetia > Sphaerochaetales > Sphaerochaetaceae > Bullifex. The sequence continues at coordinate 2,543 of CAYYEN010000371.1, forward strand.
CACAAACTTTTCCGTCTTTTGAGAGTATTTGTTTAGGACCCCAACCGTTTTCAATTACAATACCTTCACCTAAAGCTTCTTCTACTTCTTCTTTAGCAGCAGGCATTTCAGCTCTTTGCTCTAAACAGAATTGAAGTACGCTATCGGATGAACATCTAACAGCAGAACGAGAAACGTCAATTGCAACGTTACCACCACCAATGACTACCGTCTTACCAGTTAGCTTTACATCATTTTTTAGGTTTACACTTCTTAAGAACTCAACACCAGAGATAACTCCTTCACTCTCTTCGCCAACAAGACCTAACTTACGTCCGCCTTGAGCGCCGATAGCAATATAGAAGCCTTTATAGCCTTCTTTTCTAAGAGAGGATAAAGTTACATCTTTACCAACTTCAACCCCGGTTTTAAACTCAACACCGAGCGCTTTAATTACATCAATTTCAGCCTCAACTATATTCTTTTCAAGTCTAAAGGATGGAATACCGAGGGTAAGCATACCACCAAGTTTCTCTTCTTTTTCAAAGACTGTTACGCTATAGCCTTCAACAGCTAAGAAGTAAGCACAGCTTAAACCAGCAGGGCCAGAACCAATAACAGCAATTTTTTTGTCGGTGTAATCATGTTTAATTCGTGGAATAAAACGATTCTTATCATCAAGATCTTGCTCAGAGATAAACTTCTTAATTTCATCAATTGCAATTGGATCATCTAAATCACCACGAGTACAGGCATCTTCACATCGTCGGTTACAAATTCTACCACAGATAGCTGGAAGTGGGTTCTCGTTCTTGATAAGCTCAAGTGCTTCCTTATATTTACCAAGGGAAGCAAGCTTGATGTAACCTTGAACTGCAATGTGTGCAGGACAAGCTGTTTTACAAGGAGAAGTTCCGGACTCTACAACATTTTCTCTGTTAGTTCGGTAATCGACATTCCAATACTTTTGCTCCCAATTAAGGTCTCGAGGAGTATCTTTAGTGGTAATATCTGTTACAACAGGCTTTGAAGAGCATAGTTTTTGACCAAGCTTAATAGCGTTAACAGGACAGTTTTCTACACACTGACCACAAGCAACACACTTTTCACTATCAACTTGGCTAATGTAATTAGAACGTACCATGTCAACGTTTTTATACATTGCAGCAGTTCTAAGTGATAAACAGGAACAACCACAGCAGTTACAAATAGCGTGAGTTTTACCACTACCATCAATATTAGGAATTTGGTGCATCAAACCATTATCTTCAGCTTTCTTAATAATCTCATATGCTTCTTCTCGAGTTATTTGACGGCCTCTACCAGTTTTAATGTAGTACTCAGCGGCCCAACCCATTTGGATACACATATCTT
>CAYYEN010000372.1:0-3895 GCA_964470795.1 uncultured Spirochaetaceae bacterium
AAAAGAGATGCTTCACTATTAGGATCTTCTTTTGCTCTTAAAAACCAAGGATGGTTAGACCCTGTATGGTTGATAGAAATATCTACAACTACTCTAATACCGTTTTCATGGCATTTCTTGATTAAACTAATTAACGCCTCATCGCCACCAAGCTTCTTATCAACTTGAAAGAAGTTTACAGAATCATAACGGTGAACCGTTAAGGAGGCGTTAATAGGATTTAAGTATAAACAAGTAATACCTAATTCTTTAAGGTAGTCTATCTTGCTCTCTATTCCTTTCAAGTCTCCGTTAAAGAAATCGAGACATCGACTCTTTTCAAATTCTTCAGGAATCTCATCAAAAGAGTGTGTATTAACCACTCCTCCATCAAAAGCGTATTCACCATTCTTTACATCGTTTGAGGTATCACCATTACAAAAGCGGTCAGGAAAGATTTGATAACAGGTAGAAGAAGCGACCCAAAGAGGAACGGTTAATCCTGTAATTAAGCAAAAAGAATCTTTTTTATTAGGATAGCAAGTAGAGACACCCTTTTGCGAGTAGTACCATACTTCATTCTCTGAGTGGATTACAAAATAGAAGTGTTGATATTCCCCTTTAATTAAGGTCTGAACTAAAGCAGAGTAAAACTTACCCTTTTGAGTCATAGGATAATTGGACCATAAGCCCATACTGTCTTCTATTCTAACCTCTATCGAACTAAAAAGGCCTTCAGCTAGAACTCTTAGCTCAGTCTCTTCTAAAGGAGCTGGATATAAAGGATTTACATAGGTATCACTTACACAAAATTCAATTTCAAAATTTCTCATGCTTAAAGTATTACAAAGAATAATTATTTTTGTAACAACTAAACTTATTTTAGTAACACTAATTTACTCTAAAACAAAACAGAGGATAGTGCCTCAAGCCTTATCCTCTGTGTTTTATTTAAGATTTTAGTCTATTTAAGAGTAGAAACTGCTGCTTCTAAGCTTTCTAAGACTTTTTCAGGAGAAGGAGATGCATCAACATCTAAAAGCAACCCTTTTGCTTTATAGTAGTCGATTAAAGGCGCTGTAGACTTTTCATAAACAACAAGTCTATTTAAGATAGCTTCTTCTTTATCATCATCTCTCTGGATTAAAGCCTCACCTGTTTCATCATCAATACCTTCTGTTTTTGGAGGGTTATAAAGGATATGGTAAGTTTTACCAGTGGTCTTACAAACTCTTCTACCAGAAAGTCTTTTAACGATAGCGTCCTTTGCAAGTACAAAGTTGATAACTGCATCAAGCTTTGTCATCTTTGCAAGTGCATCTGCTTGGAATACAGTACGAGGAAAACCATCTAAGATGAAACCGTTCTTACAGTCCTCATCTTGTAATCTATCTTTTACCATTGCGATGGTAACTTCATCTGGAACGAGGTCGCCTTTTGCAAGAATAGCTTTAACTTGTTTACCAAGTTCAGTCTCATTCTTGATATTTAGACGAAATAGATCACCAGTTGAAATGTGTGGAATATTATATACTTCTTTAGCTTGTACTGCGATTGTACCTTTACCAGCTCCCGGAGGGCCTAGAAAAACAAAATTCATTTTTAACCTCTTTTTCGTAAGTTTATTAAAAGAATAGCTAATTTTAGCTTTTGGTTCAATAAAATAGCTAAAACTCCTTAAACTTTTTCCACAGCGTGGTAAACTTAATATTGTCTTGAACTAGTTTTTGTTCTAAACTGAACAATAAGGAGTTTTTAATGAATAAAATCATTTTACATGCCACAGATTTAGATGGCTTTCTTAACACTCAGGATAAAGAAATAATTTCAAAACTTTCCACAATGTATGATAACTACTTAGAGTCTTGCAAAGGCTATGATACAGCGGCAAAAGATGTAGACAAAGAGAAGTTTGCAGATCAATTGACAGTAGAAGCAAAAGAGATAGGCTATTACCTTAATTCTGTTACAAAAGCAGAGAATAGAATCCACGTTTATTCTTTTGAAACTCCAAAAGAACAACATGGTTCAGCTTCCCGTTTAATTGCTAAATTAAGAGACCCTAAAACCAGCCATGAAGAATTCTTATATTACATTCAAAAAGCCTATGAGATGCTCTTCTCCCACACTTTCTGTGATTCTGTTTTAAAGACTAAGCGTTCTATCATTCAGCAGACTCCTGTAACGAATCCTTGCAGAAACTATGCAGTTCATAGAATTCCAGATATCGACAATATTGTTCAAAATTCTGTAATGTGTGTTATGCTTCGTGGTGCCTTACTACCAAGTATGATCATCAGCAAGGAAATTCAAGACTACTCTTCCGATAACTTCATTACTCCTTTTGCTCTCTTTAAAATTAAGAGAGATGACACTAAGAAAGAGACCAATATGGATTACATCCTAGATCTTGATAAATCTTACTTCAACTTACAAGAGTTGGACGGTAAAGATTTAATCTTTGCAGACCCCATGAATGCCACTGGTGGTAGTTTAGTTACAATCGTTAACTACTTGAACCAACAAGGTATTAAGCCAAGATCTATTAAGTTTATCAACGTAATTTCTGCTATGAAGGGCGCCCTTCGTATCACAAGAGCTATTCCTAATGCTGAAGTCTACACCCTTTGGATGGACCCTGTATTAAACGAAGCCGCTTACATCCTTCCAGGGCTTGGGGATGCAGGAGACCGTCTCAATGGCTACGATAGCCCAGAGGGACAGAGAAACATGATTCAACTTATTGCAGATTACGGTGCTAACATTGTTAACCTCTACCGTGCGCAAGTTAGAGAAATTGAGCACACTGTACTTGGTAAATGAGTAAAAGATTAATACTCCCCATTCTCCTATTAATAGTACTGCTCTCCTCCTGTTCAACAACAGATGAGAGCAAGTACCTTAAGCTTGCACAAGAGGCAACTACGCTTAAGGAGAAAACCGAGTATTATCTAACAGGTTATGAAACAAATCCTGAAAATCTTAAATATATCTACAATTCAGCCTACTTCCTTTCTTTAGAAGAAAGATATAGTGAGGCTGAAACTATCTTAAAGCAAGGTTTAACTCTTTATCCTAAAGCAATTAATCTTTACACACTTCTTTCTTTTATTTATGAAAAACAATATAAGTTTGCAAGTTTTGAACGCACACTAAACACTCTTCTTGTTATAGACCCAGGCTATAAAGAGGCAAGTGTAAAACTTCTTGCTCACTACCTTATGTTATTAAACTACAAGAAAGCACTACCACTAGCCGAAACACTGTACAACACCTACCCTACAGAGCAAAGTGTTCTTGATGCCCTCTCTGTTTTAAAAGGTGGTGTCTTTACAAAACTTGCCTCCCCTGAAGAGACAAAAAAAGAGGCAAAGAAAGCACTAACAGCACCTTATCTTCCACCTCTTGATATAAAACTCGAGCAAGTTATTAGCTCTATTAAGTCCAGTTCTTCTCTCTCTGCTCTTTAACTAAATCATCACAAAGTTCATTAAACTCATTACCAGCATGGCCTTTAACCCAGGACCATTTAACATTAAGTTGAGCTGAGATATGATCTAACGCCATCCAATATTCTTGGTTTTTAACTGCATCTCCACCACTTGTCCTCCAATTCTTTTTCTTCCAATTGAATATCCAAGCAGTAATTCCGTTCTTAACGTACTGGCTATCTGTATGAATTTCGCAGCTCTTTTCACCACAAGCTATAACATACTTGAGCGCTTGAATTACTGCGGTTAATTCCATCTTGTTGTTAGTGGTGAGTTTATCAGCACCAGAGGCTTTCTTAACCACTTCATTGTTTTCAACAACAACATATGCCCAACCACCAGGGCCAGGGTTTCCTGAGCAACCTCCATCTGTGTAGATAATCATTCTTTAACTCCTGTCTTTTTTATTATATGAAAGCCAAACT
>CAYYEN010000373.1:0-3870 GCA_964470795.1 uncultured Spirochaetaceae bacterium
TGATTCAACTCATGTCAACGAAGGGATTGTTTCTTCGGCAATGCATTACACCGAAACATACCAAATCCCAGAAATTGAAACGCAACAATTCTTTTTTAAAACATACTTGGACTATTTAAACAAAATCGAATGATAAATGTGATGAAAAGAAATTGGTCTGATCTGACTTCGGCTCGATCACCTGTGTTCCAGGCAGTTTGGAGGCATGGTCTGTCAGTTTGCTGGCGGCGCCGTGCCTTGACACGGCTATGGGTGATAAATAGGATCTTCCTTGCATGTTGAGCGCCCCCCCCGGGGCCGGCAACCGAGCAAGAGCCACGGTGCCCAGGATCCACGGATCCCATGTGCTGGAGACAACCAGAAAAGGAGCCGCCATGAAGGGACTGTCCCTCCCTGTAAGCCACAGGCCGTCGATTGCTCGCGCAGGGCGCCTCGAAAATTGGGCGCGACAAAAAATGTCCATCTCTCTGGCCGAAACTCTCCTCTGAGGTTCGGATTCCCCGTCGTCATTTAGCCCCACTTGCCGCGACGCTAAACAAGGCAGCTAAACGGGGCGCAGACCATGGAGGCTGCGAATGTCCGCTTCACCCCGCCCGATTCGCCTGCTGGAATCCCTGAACCTTTTCGGCCTCACCCACCTCGACCCGGTGGTGCTGGCAGCTCTGGCTGATGAGCGCCCACTGTTGCTCATCGCCCCCCACGGCACCGCGAAGTCGGAACTGCTGAACCGCTTGGCCGCCTCTCTTGGCCTGGAACACCGACACTACAACGCCAGCCTGATCGCCTTCGATGACCTGCTGGGTTTCCCGGTGCCGAACCCGGAACGCACCGGGCTGGACTACCTTCCGACCCCAGGAAACCTGTGGGGTGCTTCCTCGGTTTTCCTGGATGAGATCTCTCGTTGCCGCCCGGAGAGCCAGAACAAGCTCTTCTCGGTGGTTCACGAGAAGCGGATCCAGGGCCTTGCCCTGACCTCATTGCGCTACCGCTGGGCGGCCATGAACCCTCCCATGACGGGCGAGGAGGTAGAGGAAGAGGAGGTCTATGAGGGATCTCTTCCACTGGATCCGGCCTTGGCGGACCGCTTCGCCTACCTGGTGGCACTGCCCTCCCTTGAGGACATGAGCAGCAAGGTGCGGATGAGGATCATCCGTGAGGGAGGGGAGGAACCCTCGGCTCGACTGAAGCTCGAGCGGCTGATCACTCGGGCACGACAAGCAGCCGTTGCTCTCCGCCAGCAGAAGCTGGATTGGACGGCGAGGTATGTGGACGCCTTGGTGAGGCCCCTTCGGGAGGCCGGGCTGCCGATCAGTGGGCGTCGGGCCGTATCCCTCGCCCAGAGCATCGTCTCCATCGCCGGTGCGGCGGAGGCACTGCGCCTAGATCTTGGGCTGGAAGGGAGCGCCTTCCTCGCTCTGAAGTGGGGGCTTCCTCACCGCGGCCAGGGCCGGAGGATCGAGGAGGGGAAGCTCCGTTCGATTCACCGGTTGGCCTTGCAACAGGCCGGGTCCGGGGAGGATGGCATTTGGCCGCAGCTCCGCGGATTGAAGGATCCCGTCCATCGGGTGGCTGCGGCGCTTCCCCACTACCCGAAGGGCATTTCAAAACTCGAGCTTTCCAACCTGGTGAGCGAGGCGTTCGGGGCGCTGTCCGTTCCTCGGCGGCACCTCCTGGCGCTCACGCTGGCTCCCAGCGTCATGGAGAAGGGCTGTCTCAACCTCCCGACCATGGGAATTCTGACGGGTGTGCTCGAGCGACTGAGGGTCTTCAGCGAGGCGAATCAGCACACCCTGACCGCCTCCATCGCGGAGGTCCGGGGCCTCAACCAGAAAATCGCCCGCATCGGTCAGATCGGGGCATCGGAACCGGCCCTCGGGAACCTCATGCTGCACCTCCTGGCGGTGGAGAAGGAGGATTTCGATCCCGATACCCTGCTGGCGCTGGCTCAGGACTGGCGGTCCCGCTTCGCGGAGGGTGGGGCGGAGGAGGTCGCGTGAATCCTGGGATGTGCAACCGAGCCAGGAGGGCGGACTCCCGGGAGGCCCCTCGGCCGCCTAGGGGAGCGGCCCAGGATCAGGCGGCCCTTGGACTGGAGGCCCTTTCCAACCTTCAGAACATGAGTGCCCCACCGCGGAGCACACTGACCCTGGTGCCCTTTCGGGCCGTTACGGAACCGGGTTTGCTGGAACCATCGCAGCGAACGGCCTGGGGGTTCGTCTGGCGCCGAAGGGTGGACATCGTCCAAACGGTGCACCATGCCTTCCCGGGCCTTCTGCCATGGGATTTGGCCCTCCTGCGCCAGAACCCCTATCTCGTTGGGGCGGTGGGGCTGGCTCGCAGGTTTCGAGGCCTGGAGGCGGACCTGGACCTCATCGAGGTAAGCAGCCGCGAGGATCTCTCTGACGAGCTGGTCCAACTGTGTCCCAGGCAGGGCGAGGTTCAAGGGCTGCCCAACCAGATGATGGTGACGCCGGCGGATCAGGTCGAAAGGGTGATCGAGGGGGATCCCGTCACCGTCCTTTCGGTCCTTACCCATCTCTCGGGTCAGGTGTTCGATATGTCTCTGAGCCCCCGGGTGGCGGATTACCTGCTCAAGGGAGAGGCCCTGGACCTTTGGACCCCGGCGGAGGGTTCCCATGTCTGACCTCGCTCACCTCTCGAGTGCCTTCCGCGATCGGATCTGGAATGCCTTCCCCGTGGCCCAACCCGCATTCGGGAGGCTGCTGTCTCTTCTGGAAATCGAAGCCAGCCGGGCGACCGAGACGGCCTCCGTAACCCTTGGAGCTCGGTCCCGGCTCCGTCTCAACCCGGACTTCGTGGCCCTCCGCTGCACCGATGACAACGCCCTGGTCATGCTTGTGCTCCATGAGCTTCACCATGTGGTCCTCGGGCACACGCGACTGTGGGATCGGTCCACGCCTGCCCTGAACTTCGCCTTCGATGCGGTGATCAATGCTCAGCTTTGCCTGCTCTTTCCCGGGGCAGAGTGGACCCGGATCTTCCGGGAGAACTACGACCCGAAGCAACTTCCGTGGGCTCTGCTCCGCCCCCCGGAGCACTGGAGCACCGGAATACCGGACTGGCTGCCAGGTGAAATGGGCCTTCTGCATCGGCGTCTCTACAGTGATGCCTCTGCCAGCTACGAGGAGCTCTTTCCCCTGCTCGCCGAGGCGTTCGAAAGCATGGGGGAGGGTGGAAGCCTCACTGGCGTGGGAGAGCTCCTCGGAAGCCACGGCGACGATGAGGATGCCTCCGGAGAAGGGGATGTCGATCCGGACCTGCTCGCGGAGATCCGCGGCATCATTGCCGAATGGCCGCGTGTAGACCGCCGGTCCGGTCGTGACCAGGGGGGTACGGTCCACACCTTCAACCTGGATCCTTCCTGCCGCTGGGAGGCCGCCTCTCGGATCATCCGCAAGGCTCTGGTCCACATGGGGGACACCTGCGAACCCGGTGGGGGCCGTCCGCGGAGGGTCGAAAGACCGGCATCGAGGCTCTTCCCCCACCGCATCCGAGAGGATCGTCGAGCCCTGGTCCTGGAGGCCATGGGTGGGGAACCTCTCCTCTACCAGGGTGAGGGCCCCCGGAAGACGTTCAGCCGGAGCGGGAAGGTGCACATCTACCTTGATGTCTCGGGCAGCATGGACCGTCTGATTGCTCCCCTTTACGCCGCCCTGGCCCGGTTCTCCTCATGGCTTGCGCCTGAACTGCATGTCTTTTCCACCGTGGTCCAGGACATCACCCTTGAGGACCTGCGAAAGGGCCGAGGACAAACCACGGATGGGACCGACATCAAGGCGGTCACCGCTCACTTGCTGGAGCACGGGATCCGGCGCGCCCTGGTGATCACCGATGGGTGGGTGGGAGGGA
>CAYYEN010000374.1:0-3854 GCA_964470795.1 uncultured Spirochaetaceae bacterium
CAAAGAAAACAATTATCATTATTTTCTTGCAGCCATATTAGCTTTAAACCCTGTAGAAGGTTGGGAATATAAAAGCCAAGACCAAGGAGTCGACGGTTATTCAGATTTTGTACTGTTATCTGATGAAGGCGATGTAATAATAATAGAGGAAAAGAACGTTAAAGAGCTAAGGGAAATACCTCAAGCTAGAATAGAGGCTTTTGAGCAAATAGAGAAGCTGAACTATACTTTAGCGTATGAAGAGCTAGGGATAAAAGATATCTTAAAGTATGCAATAGTTTATTGTGATCACAGAGCTTATATCAGTTTAAAAGGACTTTGATTTTCTTCGCCTTTAGACTAAATATTGACAAGGGGAAAAGATAGAAGTATTCTTCGAGAGAAAAGAAGGAAGAAGTGTAGCTGTTTTGTTTAAAGGTACTCTTTTTATTGCATTAACCATAAAGAGTTACTATAATCCTACTTTTTTTTACCAGTTCTACATTTTCTGTAGTGTCGCTTTTTTTATTATAGTGAAATAATATGTTAAAATTTATGTCTTTTGCCATGAAATATTGGCGTCGCTATATACTATGTTTCTTCTTACTTGTTTGTGGGGTTTTAGTAGATTCCTTAATCCCTCAAGTAGTAAAAGTATTGATAGATGATGGTATTGTAGCTCAAAAGTATGAAGTAGCTTTAAAGTTACTTGTGATGATGTTCTCGTTTTATGTACTGAGAGGAACCTTTAAGTATGTTCAAGAGTTTGTCTCTGATACTATCTCACAAGGGGTAACCCACGATATCCGCGATAAAGTTTTTAAGCATGCTCAAAAGCAAGGCGGCGCTTTCTTTAACAAATTTAATCCAACACATATTATGACGAGAGCGCGTCATGATAGTGAAAACGTTGGCTTTTCTTTTGGCTTTTGTTTCTTCTTTGCTGTTGAAATACTCTTTCATGTGATAGTGATGAGTATTTGTATAATAAGAATTGATCCAATTCTGGCAACCACTGTATTTATCTTCATGCCAATAATTGGAGTGTTAACTATAGCAGAAGAGCGAAGAGGCGATAAAATTAGTGATGAGATTTCTGATGAAACGGCACTGATGAATAAGACCGCCTCACAAGCCTTAACAGGTATCAGAACCGTTAAAGCATTTGGAAAAGAGGGTAAGGAAAAGCATCGTTTTGCTAATCGTAATCGTTATTTTTTCCGTCTTTCTGTCAGCTTAGAAGATATCTTTGCCTCCTTTGATAGCGCTACCTGGTCACTTTCAAGAATTATGCAAGCCATCTCCATCCTACTTGGAGGTGTGCTAGTTATCAAAAGAGGACTAACCCTTGGTCAACTTGCCTCCTATGTGGAATATGTTAACTCCCTTGTCTGGCCAATGTTAGAACTCGGTTGGTTAGTCTCCTCTTTTGCAAACTCTAACGCCTCTGCAAGAAAGATAAAAGAAGTACTCGATAACTATGATGAAGTGGTAGTAAAAGAACCTATTCAAATGTTACCAAAAGAGGACCGAACCATAGAATTTGAACATGTCTCGCTTACCATTGATGGGAAAGCTATTTTAAAAGATATCAATTTTAAAATCACTAAAGGTAAGACTTTGGGAATAATGGGTGAAACCGGCTCTGGTAAGAGTACTATTGTAAATCTTCTTACCCGTTTTCTAGAGCCCACTAGTGGTGTTATTAGAATAGGAGGGGTGGATATCACACACCTTAAAACTGAAGAGTTAAGAGCAAATATTTCGACCGTTACTCAAGATATCTTTTTGTTCTCTGAAACAATTAGAGAGAACTTAACTAAAGGAAAGCAGGGGAAAATAAGCGAGGAGGAGATGATAAAGCTAGCTACTTTATCTGATGCAAACTCTTTTATTACACGACTAGAGTCAAACTACGATACTGTTATAGGAGAGCGTGGTGTAGGACTTAGCGGTGGACAAAAACAAAGACTTTGTATTGCTCGAGCGCTTTTAAAGAATAGTCCTATCTTAGCCCTTGATGATTCCACCTCCGCCTTAGATATGGAGACAGAAAAAGAAATTCAGCATTCGCTAAAAAGTCTTAATCCTGACTGGATTAAACTTATTATCGCTCACAGAATCTCAGCCGTTAGAAAGGCGGAGGAGATAATCTACCTTGAAAACGGAAAGATAGTAGAGCGGGGAACGCATGATGAATTAATGGCTTTAAAAGGTCGTTATTATTCAACTTTCATTGCACAATATTCAAAGGAGGCTATCAATGAGTGTTAATCGATCTAGTGTTGATGAAAAGAAGATTGAGACTAAGAAAAGCGATATCTTCTTTCGCTTGTTAAAATATACAGCCTCCTATAAAAAAGAAGTAATAGCGGTAATAGCTATGATGATGGTTGCTTCCATCATCTTAGTCGCGCTTCCGCTCTTAACAGAAAACTCTGTTGATGTTCAGATAAAGAATGGCAATTTAAAAGGCTTATTAGTAGTTACAGCCATCTTTATTGGTTTGGTTTTTGTGTGGTGGCTCATCTATGTTATACGAGTGCGTATCATGGCACGAGTTGCTAACAACATAGTCTTAACTATTAGAGATGAAGTGTTTGCCCACTTACTCTCCTTAGGCCTCTATTATTTCGATTCTCGACCTACTGGAAAAATACTCTCTCGTCTCATTGGAGATATCACCTCCATGAAGGATATGTTAAAGCAAGTTGTAACTACAATCGTACCTAATATCTTCTTTGTAATTTGTATTCTAATTGCAATGTTTGCTTTAAACCCAATACTCTCTTGTGCTGTTATTCTTGCCCTACCACTTTTGTGTGTAGGCTCCTTCTTACTGATGAAGAAGAACTACCCCATCTGGTATGATTACCGACAAAAGCAGAGTAATATAACTGGCTTTGTACATGAATCCTTTTCAGGTATCAAAGTAATTCAAAGCTTTTTAGCAGAAGGTGAAGTTAACAAAGAGTTTGAAAGAGAAAATGATGATATCCGCTCCCACTGGACTCGAGCTGTTGCAATGGGCGATACCATGGGTATCATCATTGATGCAAGCCAAGGTATTGGTTACTTCTTTCTCTTCTTCTTTGCAATCTTTGTTCTTAAGATGGATGGATCCTCTGTTGGCCAATTAATTGCTTTTTCAACCTACATAGGACTATTCTGGCAACCTATAAGAGCTCTTGCTAATATGTATAACCAGCTTTCTAATAACTTAGCAGGAGCTGGAAGAGTTTTTGAAATCTTAGATGAGAAGAGTACTTTAAAAGAAATAGAAGCACCTCTTACTTTAACCTCTGTTAAAGGAAATGTTCGCTTTGAGAACGTTTCTTTTGCCTACCCTGATGAAAAAGATAAGTTAATCTTAAAAGATGTTTCTTTTACTGTAAAAGAGGGGGAAAAGATAGCACTAGTTGGACCAACGGGGGCTGGAAAGACCACAATTGTAAATCTGCTGTGCCGGTTCTATGATGCAAGTAGTGGAAAGATCTTTATCGATAATAATGATATTTGTAAGCTATCGCTTTCCTCTTTAAAAGCGAATGTTGCAGTAATGACTCAAGAGTGTTATCTGTTTTCTGGTTCTATTTATGAAAACATCAAGTATGGTAATGATGGTGCAACTAATGAAGATGTTATAGCTTCTTGTCGTTTAGTAGGAGCTGATGAGTTTATCAAAAGCTTTAAAGAAGGGTATGAAGCTGATGTTAGTCAAATTGGTTTATCACAAGGACAAAAGCAATTGCTTGCTTTAGCTAGAACGCTTTTAACCAACCCAAAGATTCTAATTCTTGATGAAGCGACTAGCAATATAGACACTCACACCGAGCTTTTAGTTCAAAAAGGAATTGAGACTCTTATGAAAGGTA
>CAYYEN010000375.1:0-3825 GCA_964470795.1 uncultured Spirochaetaceae bacterium
CTTCGCATAAAGCGTAATAACCCCATCCTGAGCCTTACTAATAGTGGAATTCTCGACTTTATATATTCTATTTGTAAATTCTTCGTCCGTATACCAACCATAAAATACATAGTCTGCATACTCATCCGATTCCATAATTGGTTTTTTCAGTACTACCCCCGTATCTCCCATCTGATAACCGGTCGGATTTAAAACATTATTTGTGCTTCCATCCAACACATAATGAATCTCATAAGAAGGAATCAAAAGATTCACTTCAATTGAGAAGCCTATTTCTACCACAGCGCCTGAAACCGTTGTAGATGTGCATCCTTTATAATAGTATTTTCCACCGATACCACCTGTCGGAGTTCCTGATATGACCAGCCCGGTTTTAGTATCATTTATCTTTAGTGTCAAACCATTTGGCAAACTACCGCTCAATTTTGAAATAGTTTTTATTGTACCGGGGAATTGCAATGTATGCGAAAAACTACTTCCCGCAGTTACCTCAAGATTCTTAAATAAATATTCAGGTTCTATCTTGTGAATCGTGCCTGCCGGTTTATATACATAACCCAATGATGACAGATAACGAAAATATCTTGGCTGATTGAAATATGATTCCTGCACCTGTCCTATTGCATCACCACATAGATAGGAACCATTAAGCCAAATGCATGGCTCAATCCCATATTGTGTTTCTGATTGCGCATCAAACCGCAGCGTGCTTCCATCCGAGAACGTACAACTTGAAAACCTAATTCCTTCCAGTGTGATAGGCTGTCCATTCTCAAAATATCCATCGTATGGACTATAGCTGACTGATTTAATAAATATCTTTTTTGGAATAATCTCTACCTTCAATTCATTTGTTGTATCTATCAGCTCACCGTTTGATAAAATTTTAATCTTAAAACTATATTCACCTGCTTCCCCCTGCATTGCTGCAAAAGAATCCGTAGTAGCAGGTGTCAGTTCTGAATAAGATACCTTGACAACTTCCAAGCTTTGTCCTTCTCCTTTGTTGACAATAGCAAGTATTCTATTGATGTATTGTTCAATATCTTCTTCTGTCTTCACTTGACTTTCCTGCATGGAAAAATGGTATTCTTCAAGATAAGTTCTTACTGAATCTGTTACATGAATGGTAAACATACCGGAAGTAACTACATCCGATGAGAAATCTGATGTCCGGGAAGCCTGCATCCACAGATAACAGCTACCACACTCACTCACATCCGGAGTATAATAAAAATCTGTCTCTCCACTTAAAACATTGCCCTCACTGATATTCTGTGTATCACTTTTGATCCACCTATAGTGAAGTTGATAACCGGTTGCCGGATTCACGATCATTGATGGTGTTTCCCCCCGCATATAATGATAGGTCTTATCTTCTGTCTTCATATATGGTAATTTATAAAAAGGAATTCTATTTCTGGTTGCATATTGCTCTAAGGTGCTTCCACTATTTGCGCAGATGCCGCCAAAAGTGTTACCTGAATAATTTGAAAGAACGGTATCTGTTATTCCATCAGGCATCGCAACAATCACACTTTCATTGTTGCAAACGCCATAATTCGTGTCTATTACAGTGTCTTCCACCATTACCAGTTCCTCTTGATAACACACTGGAATATATATAAGTTTTGTCTTCTCTTTGTTATATACCACCCCATTCACTGATGAATACCTTGTATTATCTTCCGAAATGTTTATTTCCTGTATCACATTTTTATCCGTGCTCAAAAACCACCTGTTTGGATCTACCAGTCTCCAATTCACCGGGTCTTCTAAATGTTGCTGAGAATAAACTCTTGTAAGATTCTTTCCAACATCCAGTCTCTCCAAACCTTCGGTTCTAAAAGCATCCATGTTCATGCTCTTAACAGAATCAGGAATAACCAAGGAATTAATACGAGAGCCCTGAATACTTCTAACTAAAATGTATTTTGTCGTATCTGCTATTTCAAATTTGGTACTGTCATCCGGTCCAACCGCTAAAATGAGGGCTTCACGAGCTGTTCCACCATAGATTGCATTATCGCTTACACTCTAGTTAACTCCCTCATACTCCTTCTCCCCATTCATTGTAATATGTTTAAGTTTGCTGCTCCAAATTGCTCCTCGATGAAAAGCGGCAAGTTCTCTGGATAGGTCAATTGATTCTAATCCTGATACATTCAAACTGTTCTCTTCTACTGCTACCACACTATCCGGCATTTCAATTTTTTTCACACCTGTAACATTATCAAAGGCACTACTTTCCAAATACTTAATTCCATCAGGGATACGGCATGTTCCATCAGCATCTACAATTGGTTCAAACGCCTTTGGCACACCCGATTCCCAATTTCCTTTAATTAAAGAATGATCCCTCGGATAGGATGCCTTATTGTAATATTGATATTTAACTTCACCTTTAGAATATATATACTTCCCTGATAATAAATAGTAACTACTCCCACTATCCCAAGTATTGTCCATAAAATACCATTGTCCATTGTCTCCACCTTCATCTGTTAGATAAACATGATTCCACGCATGATTATAATACTGCTCCCAATACTCTTCAACTGATGGTACTCCTCCATAACCAATTACAGTAATACACGGGATTCCATACGCACGTAAAATTGCTTCTGTCAGATTGGCGTATCCTTGGCAAACAGCTAACATTCTCGGCTCATACCCTGTTGTCTGATAGTCCGGATCACGCGTAACACTTTTTAATACTGCATCAGCATTTTGCTGCTTGCGACTTGCAGAGGCAATATTATTATAACATTCGTTATCATAATAAACATGCTCACAGATCCAATCATGCGCCGCTCTTACTTTCTGTAATTCCGTCAGCTCATTAGCACTAATACCCAAATCATTGTCTGAAACATAGTCTTCTAGTATCATTTGAGCTGTTACATTGATTAGTTCATTCTCCTCAGACTCCTCTGTATAAATAGGCATTCTATAAAAATCCAAATAGGCATCATCAGTTCTCTGATTTGTTAACATTGCATCGCTATACACCTGCGTTCTTGAAGGTAAAGATGCATACGTCATAGGGTACAGCAGTTGTTCTTGCCCATCTTCAGTGAAAGTGTTATTTTCCGGACGCGGTACTCCAATAATCTCCGCACGTTTTTTTAATTCATCTTCTGGAATATTTGAATTCTTTTGTGTAACATCATATTCTTTTTGAGTTAATTCCCAAAATCGTTTTTGTGTAGCAGTAAGTTCATCTTTTAAAATTTCATTCTCGGAAATTCCGTTCTCAGAAATTTCGTTTCCCGATATTATGACTTCTGGCACTACATTCTCTGAGATAGATGTTTGATTCTCAGAGACAATTTCTTCATCTTCAGAGACGGCTTCCTTATTCTCCGGGATATCCTCTTCATTTTCAGAAATAATCTCTTCATTATTAGAAAGGCTTTCTGTGCCATCCAATACAGCAGCCTCGGTTGGTATTACCAAAGACTCTAACATCATAGATACACATAATAAAACAATGATTCTCTTTTTTAATATCGTAAAGAAAGTTCTCATATTTATACCTCGTTTTTCCATCAGGTAGTGTCAAATCTAACTACCTTTTTTTATTTCTAATTCCTTTATTTTCAAGGATTTCAAAACTTTTTTAAATAAAAAAGCATTGACCCCCTAAAAACCAGTATAATTGAATCACCACAACACAATTATCCGTATAGAAAGGTCAACGCCTATGGACATTATATCGTATTTAATTCAACTTATTCAATACCAACATAAACAAATCTGCTGGCTTATTACCTAAATTCCACGTGCATTTTTTATTAGCTTAAAAGAACACTATTTCAAGAA
>CAYYEN010000376.1:0-361 GCA_964470795.1 uncultured Spirochaetaceae bacterium
TTCCAGTTGATATATCGTAAGTAGCATGAGCAATAATACCTTTCTTAATTCATAATCTTATATTCTGAAAGGTAAAATAATAGGTGTTTGTAGAAAAAAAGTTACTAATTAGAGATTAATAATAATCTAACATTATGATTTAAATCATACAATATTCACATAAATGACACACAAACCTAACATTTAGCATTCTTAATTAGCAAGAAGTAACTATGTTCTAGTTTCTAAATTTCAATTTAAGGATGAAAAATGAACTTAAAAAAATGTTGTTTTTGGTTGTTGCCTTAGTTGCAATACTTTTTTCAATTGCGTCTTGTAAAGCAGATATTCCTGCTGGTAATCCCCCCCTACGTTCCACCTA
>CAYYEN010000376.1:371-3813 GCA_964470795.1 uncultured Spirochaetaceae bacterium
GGTTGTAAATCAGATATCCCTCCTGGTAATTCCCCCTACGTTCCACCTAAAGGAGACTTTATAGTTTTTTATAGTGATACGGAATTTGCTGTTACTCCTTATAATGGTTGGAGTGGTGGTTCTGAATCAGCTTTAGAATTTTCAACAGATAAGTCTAACTGGGAGCCTCTAGATAAAACAAAGCTTGAGACTAAAACTGCTGTACAATCAGGCGATAAGTATTATCTCTATTTTAGAGGTACTGATAATAATACTATGGGAACAAGTTTTTATTATGATATGAGCGAACACAAATCATATGATAATTTTTGGATTCTTGAGGGTGAAAATGTCTATTGCAGCGGCAATATAGAAAATCTTTTAGATTATAAAACTGTTGAAAAAGGCGAACATCCTCAAATGAAAGAAAGTTGTTTTTCTTATATGTTTTATAGTTGTATTGCTTTAATACAAGCCCCAGAGCTATCAGCAACTATTTTATCTGATAATTGTTATGAAAAAATGTTTTATTTATGTATTTCTTTAGTAACAGCCCCAGAGCTTCCAGCTGATAAGTTAGCTTCTGAATGTTATTATAATATGTTTAGTAGTTGTGAATCTTTAGTAACAGCTCCCGAGCTACCAGCTACTACTTTAGTAGACAGTTGTTATAAAGGGATGTTTGAGGGTTGTACTTCTTTAATAACAGCTCCAAAGCTACCAGCTACTACTTTAGCTGATAGCTGTTATCAAGGGATGTTTTATGAATGCAAAATTCTTGCAAAAGCTCCAGAGCTACCTGCAACTACTTTAAAAAATAATTGTTATGAATATATGTTTGAGGAATGTAGTGCTTTATCAAAAGCACCAGTACTTTCAGCTACTACGTTAACTAATAGTTGTTATCAAAATATGTTTTCGGGTTGTTCTGCTTTAGTAATACCTCCAGAGCTACCAGCTACTACTTTAGCTGATTATTGTTATTACAATATGTTTCTTGTTTGTAGTTCTTTATCACAAGCACCAGAACATAAAGCGGCTACGTTAGCTCCTTTCTGTTATTCGTGTATGTTTGGTAATTGTGAAAAAATAAATTCTGTAACTTGTCTTGCAACAAATATAAGCGCTTCTAATTGCGTTACTAGTTTGGTATATGGAACTGCTACAAATGCAAATGGAATATTAAAAAT
Source organism: uncultured Spirochaetaceae bacterium (assembly GCA_964470795.1). Classification (GTDB taxonomy): domain Bacteria; phylum Spirochaetota; class Spirochaetia; order Sphaerochaetales; family Sphaerochaetaceae; genus Bullifex. The sequence goes on from CAYYEN010000376.1 coordinate 1,541, forward strand.
AGCAACTGGGACAATAGATATGTGGAATAAAATATTCATCCCATCAAATTGGACTATTCAAGAAATTCAATAAAAATTGTTAAAACACAATCTTTACCTAAGGTTCATGAGGCAGATTTCTGCTTTGTGAGCTTTTTTTTTACCATGCTATTTCAGTCAACGAATTGCTTTTTAAGAACAGAGCACAGAGGTTATTAACAAAGAACCCATGATAAGCTGCTAGCGGGCTTGGAGGTACTAGGTGCCTGGGATTGCTTACAAGCACTGATTTGCTTTTTGCATCAGACCTTAAAGTATAAATACCTTTGCACTATTATAGTTATCAAGCTTAGAGCGGAAGCTATCTGTTAGCATTTTCCACCCCTTATCACTATGAGAACCAGTATTAGACTCCTCTATTGTTAACACAGTATTTATCTAATTGTGATTAAAGTGGAAATAAGGGGGTAAGTTTCTTAGATCTTGTTCAAACGTATCATGGGTATGCATTTTTCAATTGCAGAGCGGACAATACTCTGTATTAGATTCATGTTCACCTTCAACGAGTAGCATCTGTGTCGGAAATTGTTCGTACTTTTCTTGTATTTGTGTTAATAAACCCTTTAAGTTCTGTGTCAATTTTGATAAAAGTTAGGCAAGAGAGGTTCTTTCCTTTTTTGCATACCTTAACAATAAAAGAAAGACCTCTCTTTTTCCATCCCCCAGAAATATTACAAGAGCCTAATTTTATTCAGTTTCGTAGTTGAACAATTCACCTTTTGCATTGTAATAAAAGGTTTCAATATTATTTATTGCATCCTTTATTAGCTCTTCCATTTCAAGGGCTTGATAGTGAGCAGTAACTACTTCTTTAACCGGGTTGGTGATAGGGTGCTTAGGAGAGAAGATTACACAGCAATCTTCATAAGGAAGAATTGAAGTTTCGTAAGTGTTAACTTTTTCAGCAACACTGATAATCTCTTCTTTATCCATTCCAACTAGCGGCCTTAAGACTAAGAGATCACTCATGCTGTCGCTAAACGCCATTGCGGGAAGCGTTTGGCTTGCAACTTGAGAAAGCGCCTCGCCGGTGATAATCGCTTCAGCTTTGGTGTTTAAAGCTATTTGAGAAGCGGTTTGCATCATAGAGGCTCTAAACATAAGCGTTGTCTCTTCTTCATATGCTTTATCTCTGATATGGAGCTGTGGAGTAGTAAAGGGAATGACTAATAATCTACCACCTTGGGTGTAAGGTGCAATTAAAGAGGCTAAGGTTTTAACCTTTTCAAGGGCAAGTTCACTGGTATAAGGGTAGGCATGAAAATAAAGGTAATCCATTTTCATACCACGCTTAGCCATTTTAATTCCTGCAACTGGAGAATCAATGCCTCCGGAGAGAAGTAGTAGACCACGTCCGGCAGTTCCAGCTGGTAGTCCTCCCATTCCTTTAAAAGTACTGGTGTAGACATAAATTTGTTTTCTTACTTCACAGTGGAGAACAAAATCTGGATTCTTCATTGAAACGGTAAGGTTAGGGTAAAGCTCATTAACGACATCAGCAAGCGCACAGTTAATTTCATAGCTCGACTTTTCAAAGTCTTTGTCTTCTCTCTTAGTTTCAATCTTGAAAGAACCAACTCCAGCTTTAAAGGGACTATTAATTAATACTTCTTTAGCTTTTGCAAGAAGTGCTGGGTAAGATTTATCGATCACAGCAGCTTTAGCATAACCTACAATACCAAAGGTAGTGGTAAGTGCTTTTTCAATAACCTCATCTGGACAAGCCTCTTCAATATAGAAGAAAATTCTGCCTTTTTGAGTGGTGGTAGTTGAGTGATAAGGTCTAAGTTTATCTTTAATATTATGGCGTAGTCGTTTTTCAAAGAAGTTACGATTTTGACCTTTTAAGGATATTTCCCCAAGTTTGATAAGATAGAGTTTTTTTGCCATTTTTAAAAATCCTTTGTTTTTAGATAGATAAGTAAAGCTAGTTTTAAAGCTTCTTCTTCACTTGTTTTTACAGAAAAAGAGAGTCTAATTGTACCTTGTGCAATAGAATCTGAAAAGCCCATTGCTTTAATAACATTTTCAGCCTTTCCTTTAGCATTGTTAGAACATGCAGAACCTGCACTTACACAATATCCCTCATCAGATAACATTCGAGTTAATACTTCAGAGGGCAGTTTTGTTGAAAGGGAGAGAATATAAGGAGAACAGTTTTCTTCAGGTGATAACACTTTTATGTTCTTTTCCTTAAAGAAAGCTCTCAGTTTGGTATTAATGTTGATAATATT
>CAYYEN010000377.1:0-3812 GCA_964470795.1 uncultured Spirochaetaceae bacterium
GAGGAGGTCATTACCTCGGGGATCGGTAGCATTTTCCCCAAGGGGCTTCAGATCGGAAAAGTGGAGGGGATCGAGAGGGACGCGGACGGTCTGCATCTTCTCGCGCTCGTGAAACCCCTGGCGCCTTTTTCCAAGCTGGAGGAGGTCCTATGCCTCGTCTCGTCTCCCCGCGAGTGATCCTTTATTTTCTCTGGCTCGCGGTCCTGGACGGGACGGTGATGCCGGTTTTTCAGATCCAGGGTGTTTATCCCAGCTTTTTGTACCTATTCGTTTGCTATGCCGCCTACGAGTGGGGTGCGCCGCGGACGGTCTATGTCGCTTTTTGGGCGGGGTTGCTGCGCGATCTTCTGGGGGGCGGACTGATCGGGTTGGAAGCGACACTGTTATCAGCCCTGGCTCTGGCGCTTGATTTTATGGTGCAGAAAATGGAGCGGGGGCTGCCGGGGATCTATTTTATCATGACGTTCATTTTTGTTTTTTGCGCGGGGTTACTGCGACTGCTTGTGGGTGGCGCCGGCGAGTTCTCGTCGCGGATCGTCGGGGAGTGCCTTGGGTTGATCTCCATGACCGCGCTTTACACCTGCGCGATGCTGCCCGTTTTTAATTTCATGTCCGGTCTTTGCTTGGGCCGGTCTTCACTTAAACAATTCGAGCTTTTTCGCTAATGTTCACCCGGTTCCATTTTTTTCAGGTGTTTGTTTTCGCGTTGCTCACGCTTCTGGGTCTTGGGCTCTTCCAGACCCAGGTCATCCGAGGTCACTACTTCGGGGAGCTGAGCCGCCGGAACCATGTCCGCTTGATCCCCATGGAGGCGCCGCGCGGTCGCGTTTTTGACCAAAAGAACCGGCTCTTGGCCACGAACCGTCCTTCTTACAACGTAATCGCGATCCCCGAGGACGTGACCCCGGAGGTTTTCCCCCGGTTAGCGCAGCTTTTGAACATGCCGGAGCGGGAGATCCGGAAGCGGATGAGTTCCGGCCGGGAATATCCTTTCGCGCCCGCGATCATCCGGGAAGACATTCCGCAGGAACTTGCTTTTGAGATCGAGGAGCGTCGCCCCGAACTTCCCGGCGTTAGTGTTCGCGTGGAAGGGATCCGTTCTTACCCCTATGGGGAAACGGCATCGCATGTGATCGGTTATATCGGAACCATCAATCGAACTGAATACGATCGGTTGGATCGTGACCGTTTTGGTGTTTCCTCCAAGATCGGCCGGGCGGGGATCGAGAAGGTTTTTGATGAATTCCTCCGCGGGTGGCGGGGCGGTGAGCAGATCGAAGTCGATGCCCGGGGTCAAATGGTCCAGGTCCTTTCGCAGCGCAAGCCGGAGGCCGGGGCCGATATCCAGCTCACGCTTGATCTTGAGTTCCAGAGAAAGATCGCGACGATGATCCAGGGGCTACATGCCAGCGTAGCGGTGTTGGACCTTGAAACGGAAGGGGTGCTCGCGTTAGCGAGCGCGCCGGCGTACGACCCGAACATTTTTGTTTCGCCCGCGACGAGCGAACAGAGGCTCCAGGTCTTGAAAGACGCGAACGCTCCAATGCTCGACCGCGGGATCAACGCGGCTTATCCTCCGGGTTCGATCTTCAAGCTGGTGACCGCTCTTGCCGCCCTAGACTTGAAGCGGATCACGCCCGAGACCCGGTTCAATTGCACCGGATCTTTTCAGTTGGGGCCGAGGTCCAAGCCGGTCCGTTGCTGGCTTCACGAAGGGCATGGACGCCTGAACCTTTACGAGGCTTTGGAACGTTCCTGCAACGTCTACTTCTACAATCTCGCCCGAAAATTGACCCCGGATGAGATCGCGCATTACGCCCATGAGCTGGGTCTCGGGGAACCTCTTAAGATTGAGATCTCACGCATGGCTCCAGGGCTTATTCCCGATTCGGCCTGGAAACGGGCGCGTTACAAACAGCCGTGGTATCAGGGGGAGACGCTGAATATGGCGATCGGGCAGGGCTATATGCTCGTGACGCCGTTCGAGATCCTTCGTTTGACCTCGATCATTGCGAAGAACGGCAAGGTCGTGAAGCCGCATCTGGTGGTTCAGGATCCCGAGGAGGAGGCGCTTGAACGTCCGCGGGTTGCGATCCATCCGGAGAACCTCGATGCGGTCAAGCGCGCGATGCTGCAGGTCGTTGAGTCCGATTACGGGACCGGCCAGTTGGCGCGCGTGGATTTTGACAAGCTGGCGGGGAAGACCGGAACCGCGCAGGCGCCGCCCAATAAAGCCCATAGCTGGATGACCGGTTTTTTTCCGTACAAGGATCCTAAAATGGCATTTGTTGTGTTTGTGGAACACGGCGGGGCCGGAGGGATCACGAGCGCCCGATTGGTTAAGCAGGTTCTCGAGGCCTGGAGAGAAGTGCATGTTGCGCCGGTTGCTTAACGGGATCCATTTTCCGCTTCTTTTTTCGGTGCTCGCGCTCGCCGCGGTGGGGATCCTTTTCATCTACAGCGCGTCCTATCGGGATCCCGGCAGTTATGAGACCAAGCAGGTGTTCTGGATCCTGGCCGGTTTGGCGGTTTTGATCGGAGTGCCTTTTGTCGGCTATCGGCCTTTTCTGAGCGTTTCGTACCCCTTTTATATCCTCACGCTGATCCTTTTGGTGTTGGTCGATTTTTTCGGAAGTAAGGTGTTGGGCGCCCAACGATGGCTGATGTTGGGGCCGCTCGCGATCCAGCCCTCGGAGTTCGCCAAGCTTGGGGCGCTTTTGGCCGGGGTCAATTTTTTAGGGTCCCATCATCCCTGGGAGGGTCAGACGCGGACCGTGAGCGTCGCCCTGATCCTTCTGGCGATCCCGCTCATACTGATTGTGAAGCAGCCGGATCTCGGGACGGCGCTCCTTTTTATCCCGATGTCGGTCGTGATGCTTTTCCTTTGGGGCGTCCGCAAACGCTTTTTGATCGCTTGCTTCAGCTTGATCGCGATCGCGACGCCTTTCGCGTATGGATTCCTCAAAGCCTATCAGAAAAAACGTCTGTTGGTCTTTCTCAACCCGAACCTGGATCCATTGGGGGCAGGTTATACGGCGCTTCAATCCAAGATCGCGGTGGGTTCGGGAGGCCTTTGGGGAAAAGGATATTTGGGGGGCACGCAGACCCAGCTTCACTTTGTTCCGGAACACCACACGGATTTCATCTTTTGCGTGATCGGCGAAGAATGGGGATTCCTCGGGAGCCTTCTGGTCCTGAGCCTCTACGGTTTTCTTTTTCATTCGATCTTCCTGATCATGCAGCACACGACCGATGTGAAAGCGAAGATGCTTTGCGGGGGGGTGCTGGCGCTCCTTTTCTCGCATGTCATGATCAATATCGGCATGACGATCGGCCTCATGCCGATCGCTGGGGTGCCGTTGCCCCTGATCAGTTACGGGGGATCCTCGTTCCTGATGACCTGCATGTGCCTCGGGCTTGTTTTGAGCGTTTACAAGGAGCGGTCGATCTTTTAAGGGGGCGAAGATCTTTCGCCCCAGTTATCCTGAGCGATGCGCCACCGGCGCGAAGTCGAGGGATCTCGTTCAATAAATGCCTTTGTGGTTTACGGCGCTTATCCTAAAATGCAAGACGTTTCGGGGTGCCCTGATTTTTTTGAAAAATCCATAATGAAATCAGGACAACCCCGATCTTTTATTGTTTAAAGAAATGGGTTATCGGGGTGCCCCAATTTCGGTTGAAATGATCGGGCCATTGGGACTACGCCCGATGTTCGATGAATAATGAACTGTTAAGGTCCATCGGGGTGTAGCTCAGGGGCTAGAGCGCTTGCTTTGGGAGCTTCCCAGGACGATTTTTGTAACCTCAATCAT
>CAYYEN010000378.1:0-3805 GCA_964470795.1 uncultured Spirochaetaceae bacterium
AGCAGATACAGAAAGCCATAAAGGAAGACCAATGGAAGATAGGTTAGCAATAAACGTCATGGCCTGTAAAAATTGCGGGGAACGAAAAGGCCTTATTCAGGCCGAGTACAACGTCTATCACGTCAGGTGCATGAACTGCGGAGCCGAGACGAAACGATACATGACCCAGATATTGGCCATCCAGAAATGGAACCTGGGCGAGGTAAGCGTCCCCAGGCCAAAGGATACGCCGAGCATACAGCCGCTACCCATCGAGCAAGAACAGGATGATAGGAAGATCATCGATCTTACCTTATGCCAGATGTATGAGCAACTGGGGATCGACGTGCCAGGCAACCATGGCGACGTTGTCGACTTTGTGTATGACGACGTTATAAATACCCGGGATCTTACTGAAGAATACACGGATGAAGATGTCCGGATCGGCTTTCGCCGGTTTATAGAATCCGTCAGCGAGGAATAGATTATGGGGCGGCGGTGTGCGCGCACGCGCCGGGTCAGTTGGGGGCCCGCTCCGGCACCGCCGCCTAACTTTAAAGGAAGAAATTATGGACACGTGCAACAACAGAGTGTGTATCTTCGTGGAAATGGTAGATATAGACGCAGAACAGAAAGAACGCTATGAGGAATTTGTCGAATACCTCAAAACAGAGGGGTCACGCCATAGCGAGTACGAAGACTTCTTCGGGATGCAACCAGCGCACTCAGAGCATGACGATAACGACATCAGTGTGAACTACGAGGACTATGCCAGCGGGCAGATCGACCTGGATTATGTAACCGAGGGAGAGCCGGATATAGAGGGGATGGGCCGCTTGTCGGCGATAATCGGTGCAGAGATGAAGCTGTTCTACGAGTGCCAGGACTCAGGCCTGGCCGGGATTGCCAACATCAAAAAGGGCGTAATCGTAAAGGACGTCTATTTAAATTTCTATCAAGATAAACCAGAGGAGAACGACAATGTTCAAGAAACTGTTTAATCTATTCAGGCGGAAACCAAGGCCGGAGCCACAGAAACAGCTAGTGTACGTGCCGCGAAAAATGGGCCGCGCCCTGGCAGAAATACACCAGACGATACTCCGCGAACTGCCGGATAAATGCGATATAAAGACATTAGAATCCGTGGCGAGCAAGTACTACACGATAAAGACAATCGGCAGCATGATCAAAAAGGGCTATATAGAGAAGACCCCGGATGAAATGTACCGGAAAAAAGACGGATGGGCAGAGCTGGTCCACCGAGCGACGATAACACCCATAACCCGGCGGACAAAAGCCCAGATGCAATGCCGCGAACAGGATGACATGCCGGGGGAAGAGGTCCAGGTTGACGAGCAACAGGATAATGATGAAACTGTGTCGTTCTTGGACGATAACCTCAATGTGGTTGCCGCAAACACAACCCCGGTGCCAGCCAGGGAAGAGGATGAATGGCCACCGCCGCCGCGGGATCAAGATACTCACGTAAAACCGGCAGTCAATAAGAGCGCGGTAAAAAGCGCGTTGGACTACCATCTGGAGGCATTGGCCCTTTTACCGTGGAAATTCACATACGCGGAGTACAGCGCGGCCTACAATAAGGTAAAGCCCCGCAACAACCCGTATCCATCCATTAAGCCGTTGCTTGACCGCGGCTACGTAAAATCTGTTTCCCGGGGCCAATACGAACGCATGGCGAGGGGGAACATGGAAATGCAGTCGCGCGGCCTGCGGCCGGAGGTAAAATGAAAGCACTAGCCGTAATAGTTCTATACGACGGGGTGATCTATAGCCTGACGTTGCACATCAACCAGGATGACGAAGATGCCCAGGACTTCATAAAGGGTGCGGAAGCGCACTTTGAGAAAGAAGCCCTGGCCTTGATAGAGCATCTGGACGAACAGGAGCGGAACAGAATATTCAACCCGGATGACGCCCTTGCCAGTGGATCTTTCGAGTACGGAAATCGGGAGATAGTCATCGTATGGGCGGAAGATGTCCTGGAATACGGATCGCGAAAGATAGCCGCAGAAGCCCGCGAAGCTGCCAGAGAACTCAAAAAACTCATAAGCAGGTGCTATGAAGCGGGCATCGCCAGCCCAGGCGAGAACCTGACAAGGCACGTAGAAACGCTTGTGAATGTGGGTGCAGGCACAAAGGAAGAGAAGACCATGGAAGATTACGAAGATTACAAAATTCTGTGGACGGGCTTTGGCTCGGATCTCAGTCCTGATGAGATCAGCGAGAAATACCAAAAATACACAGAGAGCTGCCTAGCCTCAAATCCCGATTTGCGTGTAGAAGATTTTCTCAACTACAGCTTCGCGCGCATTCACGAAAACCAGCCGGGCGCGTGTTATATAAGGGATAACTATCGCATCATATGCGACAGCTACGATGGACCACACCGAGCTCGGGTTGAGCTGGCCATATTCCTGAGCAAGATAGTCAACAGCACGATGATGCTGGAATTTGCCTATGACAATCTTCTGGATGGGTCTTTTGGATATTATGTCCGCCCCGGGTCCGTCGAGACCATCGTCTACGACAAATACCCCGGAGACTGCATATACGAAGAGGCCCCGAAGACCAATGAGCAGTGAAGTTAAAAATACTAATCCGGAGCTGTGCGATAACTGCGGCCACATGCTGGTTGCAGCCGAAGAGTCATGGAAGCTCACCACTGGAGATATGAGCAGGCCGCATCCGGGGGGAGTCCGAGGCTGTGTATGCTGCAAGATATGCGGGCATCGAAATCCACGCATCAAAGTAAGGAAGGAATAATGATCATAAGGTATAGCGAGTTGCCGTGGGATAAGCAGGAGCTGGCAATCCTCAAAATAGTCCATGCACACCGCGTCACGGGGAAAAAAACCGATGACGAAGGCATGGCCAATGATATCCGGCTGCTGGTTGCCGGCAAGATCTGCCCCTTATGCGGGGAACAGGATCCGTATTGCGTGTGCCACAAGATGATTGGCACGGCATGCCTCAGCATCATAAGGGCAGAGTGATGATCTACAGAATAGGAATATGGGTCAAAGGAGCCTCTGGACCCGACTACAAATTCAGCCATTACGCCACCCCGGACGAGCTGCGTTATCTGAGGGTAAGTGCCGGAGGGGCGGTAGAGCGAATCAGGCCGGACGGGACGTGGGAACTTATGATGGGAACCCACACGGTAGAACATGGCGCGTACGCATTATGGGGCAACCACATAACCTTGCACGTCACGGAAGTGTACGAAAATGACTATGTCGCGGATACGCCCGAAGAACCGGTTAGCAATGCCCAGCTTATGCATCACATTGGGCAAATACTGGAGCTTAACATGACCAGGTGTTATGTAGTCGGAAATACGCACAATGCCCACTATCCAAATATCCACAGGGAGATAAAATCATGAATAAGGCCCTTAAAAATGCTTGCCCTGTGTGTGGCAGCGAGCCGGACGTAAATACAGCAAAAGACACCTACCGGTGCCGCAAGCCGACCTGTGTGCTCAGTCTGCGTGAATACACGCGGGAACAGTGGCAAAATCCCGCCGGCGGCGATAAAGGCCTGACTATCAGCGTAGAGGTGAAGACTCACACAAAAAACTTGACGGAATATTGCGGCGGTGTTGTCAGGGGGTATCCGTCAACGGCGACACTGAAAGATGTAATCAGCGTGGCTTTCGACCACACTGATGCGTTTGACCAGATCGTGGGCGCGTGCAATAGCATCAACATATTGGTGGAAAACACCAGCTGGATAATGCGCGGCAATAAGGGAGAACACAAACAGTAGCCAAAAACCTAAGTAAACTTATAGGAATATGAAGAAA
>CAYYEN010000379.1:0-3798 GCA_964470795.1 uncultured Spirochaetaceae bacterium
CTTTCTTCACAATAAACTGTGATGTTGTGAACCGCCCTTTTTTCGTTGTGAAGCATCAAAAAAGCACTACATATTTCTGTAATTTCTGTAATTTACAAAATACATAGTGCCAATTTATTTCTTTATTCTACCTGCATCATAATGCTAAGGATTACTTCCTCATTTCCCTGCTCCAAAGATATATCTCCCATATACATTCTGGCAACCCGGCGAATGTTATTCAAACCCATTCCATGTTCCCTCCCAGATTTGGTTGTTTCTGGCAAATCGCTATCACCAAAATTAAGCTGACCCCCAAAACTGTTTTTTATGGTTATCATAAAGATACTGTTTTTCCGAAAAGAAGAAATGCTGATATACGGATCATCTCCACTTACATTTTCCATGCAGTTATTCAAGGCATTATTCATGATCACACTCAAATCAAATGCATTTAACTTCGTATTCTGCGGATAATGAAAATCCGACAGAAACCGAATCTGCCTTTCTTTTGCTTCTCTCAGCTTTTCCATCAAAATGACATCAATTACCGGACTTCCTGTCTTTATTTCCGGAGATACCTCGTCCCATTCATTTTTCAGATGTTCCAAGTATTCTGTAGCATCATCCATATTATTATGTGCCACCAGATGTTCCAGTGTCTGTATATGATTTCCCATATCATGGCGCATGGAGCGGATATCCCGATACAACTTTTCGACTTCCTCGATATGCTTTTTCATGTCACTGATCTGTTTTAATACCAGCTCTTGTCCCCGCTGTTCTTCCTGCATCTCTTTCCAGTTTTGAAACATTACAATCACAACAAGAATAGCAACTATGGAAATCAGATAGTGTAAAAAGCTTAAAGCTCCATAAAATCCATATGTATCAATCAAGTTCTTTCCAGTATCTCTTTCGTATATCATGAGATAATATTGTAAAATGCCATACCCAGTGACGCCTACAAGTGAAGGTATAATAAGCATTACCATCTCTTTGACGCTCATTTCATCTTTTTTGTATATATACGCTTTATTGATCAGTCCTATTGCAACCGCAATAAAAGCAATACAAAGTACAATATCCAAAACTTTGGTTCCAACATATAGTCCGTATTGCAACCACACTTTTTCTGCACTCATATTCCGAAATACAAGTGCTTTTGTAACAAGATCATCAAGTCTGGCTGCCATTGCAACCGTTAACCATCGGATCGAAAAGAACGTAATTGCAAGAAATATTTTCTGATATATATTTCTTCTGTCCTCTACATACATTGCAAGAAACGCTGCTATAACTCCAATCAGATATGCGGAAAAATTATCAATCTGTGGCGGAATCATATATAAAACAAGCATAATCGTAATATAAACAATACTGACTGCCACAGCCCCTTTTTTCTTTTTTATATAGGGACAAACAAATTTTCCAAAATAGATTCCTGTAATCATAAGGAGTGCAATAACAGAAATTTTCGATGTAACCATCCAGCATTTTTCTACCAAACTCATCCGATTTCTTTTCCTTTCCTCTGATTATATTTCAAATATTGTTTTACAAACTCAGAATAATTCTGTTTTGCAATCAATGCAGTTCCATTTTCCATCGTCACACAATTTGCATCATATTTCTGAACATATTTGAAATGTACGAGGTAGGCTCTGTGTGTACGAAAAAAATCTGCTCCCGCAATTTCACTCAGTTCCTGCAATTTTCCATAATATTCAATATTCGTATCCCGTGTATGGATAATGACTTTTCGATTATATACCTCGGCATACACAATATCCTTCAAAAACACTTTCATATGGCTTCCTCCGGACTGCACCATCATGTATTTTTCATCCGATTGATTTTCAGAATATTTTTCAATGCTTCTGACTGCACATTTCACAACTTCCTCAAATTTTTCATCTGAAAATGGTTTCACCAAATAATGAAATGCTGCAACATCAAATGCCTGAAAAACATACTCCTCCACAGCAGTTACAAATATCAATACCATTCTTTCATTTTTCTGACGAAGAATCCTTGCCGTTTCCATTCCATCCATTCCTGGCATCTGAATATCTAAAAATAGAATATCCGGCTCACAACCACTCGCAATCAATTCATCACCAGATAAATATTTTTCTATTACTGCATCCGGTAATAATTTCTTTATTTTTTCTTCTAATATCAATCCTATAGATTTTTCATCATCACAGATTGCTATTTGCATCTTGTCACTTCCTTACTTACATACAATTATATTTATTATATCGGAAAAAGTCTTTTAATAGCTAGCCGCCATGTTGTGAACCGACCTTTTTTTGTTGTGAAATAACATATCACATATATCGCTTTATTTGCTTTATTTGCTTTAATCTGTTCTATCTGGCACACCCTCCGCGAGTGCCAAAAACAACCTTAGCAAGCACTGCCTGTGTCATGACACATGGGCTGAAATTTACTTTTCTGCCACAGGCACAACCCGTAAATTTCCATAGGGAAGTATCCCTAACCCTCTTATTTTTTTTGATACCTCCTATGACATCTCCTTGATACTTCCTTCCTTCCATCATAGATTTAATACAATTTCCTACAATGCTATCTGCTTAAAATCAATTTCACAGCATCTATCAGCTCTTCACTGAATCCTTCTAGCTCATCCATGGTAATTACCTTTTTATTTACAAACATCGCTATATCCCAAAGCGCATCTGATTTGCGCAACTCAATCATAACGCCTGGATGTTTCTTATCCTTTTTGATTCTTTCTTCCAATTCCCAGAAGTGGTCTGACGCATTGCCCGGCGAACTTAGCAGCTTTATATACTCCTTTGTCAATCGCTCCATGTAATGTTCCTGCCAGTCTGAAACTCTTTCACGATACAATTTCCAATCACTCTTTGATATTTCAACCATATAGGTAACAGCCTCCTTATTCTACTTTTTATCAATGCTCATTCCCTGCAGTCTCTCCTTTAGCAACGTGTTCCTCTTCGTCACTGTCACATTCCTGACCGCATAGGACAAAGCTTTCTTAGAACCGACCATAACCAGGATTTTCTTTGCCCTGGTAATTCCTGTATAAATCAGATTCCGCTGCAACATGACGTAATGATTCATCAGAATCGGCATAACTACAATGGGATACTCTGACCCCTGTGCTTTATGTATGGTAGTTGCATAGGCATGTACCAGTTCATCCAGATCTGTAACATCGTAATCGATGCTTCTGCCATCGAAGTTGACTTTTAATGATCTGTCTTCCGCATTTACGGATTCAATCATACCAATATCTCCGTTAAATACTTCCTTGTCATAGTTATTCTTGATCTGCATTACCTTATCGTCTGCACGAAAAGCAAATCCACTTCTTCGCAGACAATCCTTTTGCACTGTAACCGCCCCTCTGCCTCTCATAAAGATTTCATGCTCAGGCGCGTTCAATGCCTCCTGCAGAGCCAGATTCAGATTGGTAGCACCAACTACACCTCTTTGCATTGGTGTAAGCACCTGTATCTGCGATGGCGGCACATGATAATAATCGGGCAGCTTCTTTTGTACCAGATTCACAATTTGTGGAACTACTGCTTCTGCATCGTCATTTTCCATAAAGAAGAAATCAGCATCTTTTCCATTGGAAATATCCGGCATTTTTCCCTCATTGATACGATGAGCGCTCATGATAATGCGGCTGCTCTGTGCCTGCCTGAAAATGCGGGTCAGACGAATGACTGGAAATGCCTCCGAATCAATAATGTCCCGCAGTACATTTCCTGCACCTACCGATGGCAACTGGTCAATGTCCCCGACCAGAATCAGACGCAT
>CAYYEN010000380.1:0-3105 GCA_964470795.1 uncultured Spirochaetaceae bacterium
AGAATCGGCCAATTGATAGGCTGGTTTCTTGTTTGTATGTGCCAAAGCATTACGGGATCCGAACAATCGGTATAAAGCATGAACATTTGTACCAACAAGATACTGAACAGAGAATATAACCTCTTTGGAGTTCTGACCTTCATTACGGAACAACGTGGCATAATTATCCTCCAGCTTATATAATGAACCCTCCATAGCCATTACCTCCGATGAGGCTGAAATGGCATCTGTCCAACGCTCATTATATAGGGCTGTTCTTGCCTTAATGGCCAAAGCAGCACCCTTTGATGCCCTTCCCGATGTTGGATTATTGGTAGCAGGAAGAACAGCTGCCGCCTCCGTCAGTTCTTTAATGATAAAGTCTGCAACCTGAGATTTGGATGTACGGGGCTGATTTGAATCTGCGAGCGACTGTACTTGTGTTATTAATGGAACATCTCCATACAATTCGATGAGGTATGAATAAAACAATGCTCTTAAAAAGCGTGCCTCGGCCTTAATCTGGGCAAATGTTGCTGGATCTACATTGGCTTCTCCCCGATTCATATTTTGCAGTAAATAGTTACATTTTGCAATACCACTATAAAAACCGGTCCAGTAACTCAATGCAATCCCGTTAGTAGCATCGGCAGAACCTTGTCCCAATGACTGTAATGCATTGGTGTTTCGATCATACCCGATATCCGAAGCCTCATCCAGAGCCAAAAAGAAGGTCATAGATTCATGGTTAAGCCATAGTGCAGAATAGCATCCGGCAAGAGCCATCTGCATTTCAGTTTCTGTTGCTAGAAACGTTTGATCCGAAGGAGTGTTTAGCGGCAATTTATCAAGGTAACCTTCACATGAAGATAAACCTAACATGATTGCAGTAAGATATATAAGTAATCTTTTCATTGTATTCAATTTTATCAGATGAACATTTAAAATCTAACGTCTAATCCAAAACTTATAGTTTTCATTTGTGGATAATATCCACCATTACCAACCGGAGCCTCAACATCAAAACCATTCCAGAAATTATCCAGAGTAAGAAGGTTATCTGCACTGATATAAAAGCGCAAATGAGATATAAAAGCCTTATTGGCTAGCTTTTGGGGAACTGTGTAACCCAATTGTATATTCTTCAAACGTACATAAGCAGCATTTTTCATCCAAAAAGAAGAATTCTGCATGTTGTTGGTTTCATTAAAAGCCAATCTTGGGAATTTTGCATTCCGATTGTCTTCTCTCCAGTTGTCTTTATGCTGTTCCTGAACTGAACCTCCTTCTACAAAAGTCTGAATTCCTTGTCCGTATAGATACCCGTTAGCTTTACCTACACCTTGGAATAGAAGACTTAGATCAACTCCCTTATAATCACCGTACATAGACAGGCCAAATGTGTATCTGGGAATAGTTCCTCCAATAATTACACGGTCTGATGTATTGATAACACCATCTGCTTTATCTGCTATTCCATCTCCATCTGTGTCTATCGTTAGTTGATCTTTGTATTTTATATCTCCAGGACCAAAGTTTCCGTACTGTGTGGCATACAGATATTTCCCGTTTGCATCGTAATCTTCAGGAACAATATACCCTTCAGCTTCCAGTCCGAAAAGAGAAAACATCTCCTCACCTTCGCGACTTACAGTGAGCCCGGTCTCATTAATACCCTTCAAATCAAGAATTTTATTTTTAACATCGGATAAATTAAAAGCTAATTTATAGTTAAAATCACCGATACTATTAGCATAATTAATACCAAGATCCCATCCGCGGTTTTCTACCTTACCAGCATTTTGTTGTGGCGCACTCATCCCGATGGTAAGAGGAACATTTAACTTTAAGAGTATATCGTCCGTTACTTTATAAAAATAATCGGCTGTAAAGTTCAACTTTCCTAACAAAGTCAGATCCAGTCCAAGGTCTGTAACAGTTGTTGTTTCCCAGGTTATAAGAGAGTTGGCCAGACTGGTTATTCCTGCCCCAGAAGTAACACTTTTGTTAAAAACATATTTAAGATTAAGATCAACATCGGAAGAAAATGGATAATTATCTCCGATATTTTGGTTACCTAACTGCCCCCATGATCCTCGGATTTTGAAATTATCGACAACATTCTTTAATGGTTCCCAAAAAGCCTCTTCAGAAATTCTCCATCCGGCTGAGAACGAAGGGAAAATACCCCACTTTTGACCATCTGCAAATTTAGAAGATCCGTCGTATCGCATATTGGCTTCAAAAAGATACCTTTCTTTATAGTCGTAGTTTATGCGTCCGAACAATGACTGCAATGCCCATTCCGAAGCCCATCCATACGCTTTCTGATTATCTTCTCCTCCTGCGCTTAATACAGGGTAATCTGGAAAAGCAAAGTTTTCTCTATATCCCCTATGTCCGTCATTTCTAAAATCGTCCTGTTGATAACCCAACATTACCTTTAAGCCATGATTACCATAGGTTTTATCGAAAGTCACCGAAGCAGTAAGCAGATTTCTTAACGATCTGTTAGTTTCATCGGTTAATGAACTTTTTTGAGGAGCCCTATAGTATGGTGTACCATCATATTTATATGTTTGCACCATTTTACTAAAAGATGTATTATGGGTTTCATAGTAATTAGGAGAATAATTCCCATGAATTGTAAGCCAATCTGTTGGTTTATAATCTAATGAAAAATTAAGGACTGCGGATGGACTATTAACTTTTTGTAATCCTCCATCATTAGTGAAAGCAATCGGGTTGTCTCCGTTCCAACCTTCTCCCCACTGACCTGTCGACAACCTGCCGGCTTGAATTGCCGGAATTCTGCTCATCCAGTGAAAAGCATCTCCTCTGGAAGGAGCTGTTCTTTTCGTCATCGCTACATGCGCATCTATTCGGGCAGAAAACTGTTTGGATATGTCCATGTCAGTATTCATACGAAAAGTATAACGCTTAAAATTAGAATTTTCAATTATTCCGTTTTGATCCAAATAACCTATATTGGCAGAAGTTCTTATTCGTTTTGATCCTCCGCTTAAAGTTACAAAATGATTTTGAATCAAACCGTTGTTTGTTAAAGTCTCATTTATCCAGTCCGTATCAGGGTATCTATCGGGATTAATACTCATATTTTCTGCA
>CAYYEN010000380.1:3115-3793 GCA_964470795.1 uncultured Spirochaetaceae bacterium
GTAAGTAGGCATCCGAATAAAGTGGTGATTTACCTATATTTGTATAAGCTTGATTAGTCATCTTCATATGATCCAATGCCCCAACCATATCTGGTAGATCTATGGCACTCTGGAAACCGGCATAACCACTATAAGATACTGAGAATTTATCTGCCTCAGCACGTTTAGTAGTTATCAGTATTACACCGTTTGCTGCACGAGATCCGTATATTGCTGAAGATGCTGCATCTTTCAATACAGATACAGATTCAATAAGGGAAGCATCAATATTATTAATTCCCATTTCAACTCCATCGACCAGTATCAGGGCATCATTATTTCCGAGTGTTGTTTTACCCCGGATACTGATTGTTCCACCGTCGGCTCCGGGCTGACCACTTCTTTGAGTTATTGACACACCCGGAACAAGACCTTGAAGGGCGAGAGAAGTCTGCCCTACCTGTCTTTTTCCCATCTCTTCAGTTGAAACAGAAGCTACTGAACCCGTAAGGTTTGCTTTTTTCTGGGTTCCATAACCAACAACGACAATTTCTTCCAGAGCTTTTGTATCTTCTGTTAGTTGAACCTGGTATGTAGTATTATCTCCAACTACAATCTCCTTATCCTGAAAACCAATATAAGAAAATACAAGCGTTGATTTCGCTTGAACCTGAAGAGTAAAGTTTCCATCCAAATCAG
>CAYYEN010000381.1:0-3791 GCA_964470795.1 uncultured Spirochaetaceae bacterium
AAGCCTGCAACTTTAATCGGCGCGCTATTTGATACATCATAAATAATGTATACGTCTAACCCGCGAACAGGATCAATGATCTCTGCTTTTTCTTCGCCGTTAGCAAAACGCGTATACTTGACATTGATGGCCAAGTCTGGGCAATAGAAAGCTGTCGGTAAGTTCCCTGTGGGAATCCTCTTGCTATCTAAATCATCAAGCAACGTAACTTCTTTAAGTAATTCCTCTTCGCTCACACCGTGGCGTTTCACTAAAGCTGCTGAAAGCTTTGCATAACGATCGATGTATAATCGGCGAAGGTGCTTAATTACTTTTCCAGTAAAGTACTCCGACCCAGGACCTGAGATTATCCCGAGTTTATGTGGTTTAATTATGCTCATAGCTAAAATCTACCAGCTAAAGCGAGTATTTGCAACTATCAAAATTATAAAATAAGCTCATTTATTTTAACTTTCGTATAAATAAAATCAATTTCAGTAATAAGATAACTACTGACTATAGAATTTTGAAATTTAGTTTCAAAATTGGTAAAAATTCTTTTTTTCATACAAATAATTATACATTTCCATTTAGTTTTAAGAAAAGTATTGAACCTTTTCAATACAAAGGTTTAAACGCTTTCATAAAAGTTTAAAAATTCCTATCTGTATTTTTGATAATATCAACTTCTTTTTGTTCAATTTTGTCAAAATAGGTGTTTAATTTACACTAATTATTAATTTTTATTTACCAGATTTATTATATTTGATAACCTCAAGATATGAATGCAATATTAACTATTTTTAAAATTGCTGGTAGCTTAGGACTCTTTCTCTATGGAATGAAAATTCTTTCTGATGGATTACAAAAAGCAGCTGGTAATAAAATGAAGAATTTTCTTCAGTTGATGACCAAGAATAGATTCTTATCTGTTTTAACAGGTCTTTTGATAACAGTAATAATACAATCCTCCTCAGCGACAACAGTTATGGTAGTAAGTTTTGTTAACGCATCCCTTATCAACCTAGTTCAAGCAATCGGAGTTATAATTGGTGCTAACATAGGTACTACCATCACTGGTTGGATAGTAGCTATCTTAGGGTTTTCAATGGACATCACTGTTCTTGCCCTTTGTTCAATAGCTATAGCCTTACCACTGATGTTTTCCTCCCATACAAAAAGAAGAGAAGTTGCAGAAATCTTTTTAGGTTTCGGACTTCTTTTTTTTGGACTTACTTACCTACAACTTTCAATGCCAGATATCAGCCAGCACCAAGGAGTGATGGAATTCTTAGCCCTCTTCGATAACGGCTCCTTCCTCTCTATATTAGTTTGCATCATCTTAGGCACCCTTCTTACTATTGTAGTTCAATCCTCCTCTGCAACCATGGCAATAACCATTACCATGGCTTTCCAAGGCTGGATCGGAGTAAATACCGCTACCGCGCTTTGTTTAGGACAAAACATTGGTACCACTATTACCGCCTACATTGCCTCCATTGGAACAAGTACTAATGCAAAGCGAGCAGCTTGGGCCCATATATTGTTTAACGTAGCGGGCTCTCTTGTTGCTCTTATTTTATTTAAACCAATGCTACGCTTTGTAAATATGATAACACCGGGGGATATCTACTCATTCACAGGAACAAAATTGCAACAAAGTTTACCAACTTTCTTAGCGATGTATCACACAACCTTTAACTTATTTAATGCAATTATATTCTTCCCGTTTATCAAAATCTTTGCCTCCTTCATCGAAAAAGCTATACCGGAACATTCAAGTTATGCAGATGATACTTATCACTTCACCTACATTGGTAACTCTCATGTCGATACCCCTGAACTCTATTTACTCACCGTAAAACAAGAAATTCAAAAGATGGGTGCTCTAACATACACTATGTTTGAAGAATATGAAAACTGTTTTGGTAAAACAGGGGATGAAATAGATTTAGAAAATGAAGTTGTCTCTATGAAGAAGAAGGAAGACTATGCAGACCAGATGCAAGAACAACTTACTTCATTTTGCGTAAAGTTACTTCAAGATGGTCAAATTGCCACTAATGCTGAAGTACTAACTTCTTTAATTAGAGTTATTGATGAACTAGAGTCTGTTACAGATAGTATCTACAACTTAACTAAGATTACCGAACAACGTATTCAAGACGGTTATGATTACCATGCCGAAGAAAAGAATGAACTCTTAGATTTCATCAAACAAGTTAAAAAGTTCTTACGTTTCACAGTAGAACACTTAGATAACCGTCTACTTCCTGATGAAGTTAATGATGCGAATATGTATGAAGCCAAAATCAATGAAGTGCACAGCGTACTTTCAGACAAGATTCACCAAAGAATGGCAACAGGGAACGCTAACCTCAAGCTTGAGTTGTTGATGCTTGAAGTTGAACGTAACCTTGAACATATTGGAGATTATTGTATCAACATCATAGAGTGTTTTAACGGCATTCAAAAGCACATGCCAGTTCTTGATAAGAAGAAATCACCAGCAAAAAACTGAGTCAATTTCCTCATCAAGTCTGTTATAAGTTTCACGAAGAGATTGGTATTTTTTATCAATTTCTTCTGAAACCTTTTTAACTTGCTCACCTTCTTCTCTTAAGTGCAGTGCACCAGAAGTTCCTGTGCTCGTCCTATTTAGGAGCATTGCATACGGATCTTTCTTTTCAACTTTTTCTAAGTTAAGCCCTACTTCTTTATAGCTATCGCGAAAGTTTCCACCCCTCTTTACTTTTTCAAGTACATCATCGGTAGCATATAATTCATTAGTACAAGCTTTAACTAAATTATCTTCATGCACAATTAAGCCACCCATCATCTTAACAATAATCGATACCAATTCAAATGTCGCTTTAAAACCAGTCAAGAAAGGTTCTTTGGTATCTTGAAAATCTCTATTATAGCCAGAAGGTAAAGCTTTAATAATGTTCTTAACTTTAGTTGCCTCACTCTCTATTATTGCAGTTCTAGAGCGAGCAAGTTCCAGTCCATCAGGATTCTTCTTTTGAGGCATTATAGAAGAGCCCGTAGTCAATTCCTTTGGAAGTGAAAAATAACCAAACTCAGGAAGCGAGAACAAGATTAAATCTTGACTCAACTTTGAAATTGTAAGAGAGACGTAAGAACATAAATCAAGAAACATTGCTTCAAACTTGCCTCTTGAGTTGTTAGCATAAAGCACATTATTTTGAACCTTTGAAAAACCTAAGAGTAAAGCTGTATATTCACGGTCTAAAGGGAGTGGTACCCCATAGCTTGCGGCAGAGCCTAAAGGACACTGGTCAACTACTTTATAAAATGAGAGAATGTACTCAACTTCATCAAGAAGCTCTTCGGCAAAAGAGGCCGCCCAAAGTCCTACAGAAGAGGGCATTGCAAGCTGCATATGAGTTCTACCCGGCATTGGAATAAATTCATAAGTTTTAGCAAACTCCAATAATTCCTTTGCAAGATCCTTTGTAAGGAGTGCTAAACGAAGGGTTGCTTCTCTCATGTAGATTCTAAGAGCTGTCTGCACTTGATCGTTTCGGCTTCTACCTGTGTGTATCTTTTTACCACACTCTCCAAGCTTTTTAGTTAAATAACCTTCTATGGCAGTATGACAATCTTCATCGTTTAAAGTGATAGGAAAGTTGTTTTGAGAGCGTAATTGTATTATTTCTTTTAAGCCAGTTATCAAATTATTTAATTCAAGGTCGGTTAAAATACCTATTTTATTTAAGCCCTTTGCATGAGCCATCGAACCAAGACAATCTGAAATAACTAATTCTTGATCTAAAATATAATCATTT
>CAYYEN010000382.1:0-3780 GCA_964470795.1 uncultured Spirochaetaceae bacterium
GTTTGCCCTGTTTGTGGCTGGAATGATGATGGAGCACTTCAAGATAACTATTTCATAGTTGAAAAAGGTGTTGTGGACCAACCAACTATGAGAGCAGATAATCCGTTTGGTATGATCGTAGGTTTCTCTTCTAATGCAACTGATGACCAGCTAAAAGCTGCTTGGATGTATATGGAATGGATGAGCCAAAGCGATGTGCTCTTCACAATGGAAAATGGTATAGAAGGAGTTACTTATACCTTAGATTCCGAAGGTCTTCCTAAGATGATCAATACAGAAGGTAAGGGCGTTAAAGAAATGCTTAACCACAACAACAACATTGATATGACTTGTATCATTCATGCTTCTAAGAAAGTTGGTACTATCGAGGATACTATTGCTTCAATGTCACCTACTGGTCTTCCTGTAGATTTCACTCAAGCGTTAATTAACAACTACTATCAACTTAAAGAAATTTCTAATAATGGTTGGGCTTATTCAGATCCTACTTTTGCTGTTGCAATTGAAAGTGAAAGTGAATATTCTGCAACACTGTTAAGACTTTATCAACAAGCTTTCAGCCAACTTGTTAAATGTAAACCTGCTGAATTTGATGCACTTTATGCAAAACTTTCAAAAGAATTCTTAGCTGCTGGTTATCAAAAAGTAATTGATGAACGTCTTGCCGCTTACAATGCTGGTAACACTACTAAGCTTCCTCAAAATATTGAGAAGATAAAATAATTATTGGTTAATTAATGATAAGGGGCTATCTTTTGATAGTCTCTTGTCTTTGGAGATTATATGAGTAAATTGATTTATGATAAAGCTGAACTTTTAAGTACTATTGATAGAATAGTTAAGCGAACCCAAATGATGGACCTTTCATGGGACTGGCCTTGTGGCGTTGCTTATTATGGAATTAGCAAAGCGTATGAAGCGACTAAAAATGAAGAATATCTTAACTTCTTAAAAGAGCGAATAGATGAACTTATTTCTTTAGGACTTCCCACTTGGACTATCAATACTTGTGCAATGGGACATTCCTTGATAACGCTTTATCAAGCAACCAACGATAAGAAGTACTATGAAATATTATTATCTAAAATTGATTTTCTCAAACACAAAGCGCTTCGTTTTGGGTCTGGTACCTTGCAACATACCGTTTCAAGTAAGAATGATTTTCCAGAGCAAGCTTGGGCTGATACACTGTTTATGGCAGCTTTCTTTATGCTTCGTTTTGGTGTTATTAGCGAAGATAAAGAGCTAATTAATGATGCTTTAAATCAATATGTTGCGCATATTAAGTATCTTCAAGATAAACAAACAGGTCTTTGGTATCATGGTTATAACAATATACAAAAGGATCATATGTCTTCCTTTTATTGGGCACGAGCTAATGCTTGGGCATCTTACACAATGAGCCAAGTAAATTTAACCCTTCCTGAAGCTTATTTTTATCCACAATATATGGATGTTTGGGGCTCTCTTGATGAAATGCTTTGTTCTTTAAAGTTTCATCAAACAGAAAATGGCCTTTTTAGAACAATCTTAGATGATGAGACTAGCTATGAAGAGCTATCTGCAAGCGCTGGAATTGCAGCCGCTTTCTTAGAGAACAAGAATCCACTTCATCTAAAATATGTTAACAAAGCCTACAAAGGGATTCTTCCCTATATTGATGAAAGTGGAAAAGTTAATGGAGTCTCTGCAGGTACTGCAGTTATGAAAGATAGTACAGGTTACAAGCAAATATCTCGAGTTTGGATTCAAGGTTGGGGGCAAGGTCTTGTTTTAGCCTTCTTCTCTGCTTTACTAACTTCAAATCTATAATATTAGCGTTTCCCAAGGTTTTAAACCAAAAGAAGAACAACGTACATCTTTGTCATTAAAGTTTTGATAAATAAGATTATTTCCTCTTTTTGAGACAAATACTCCCTCTTCAAGCTTCATGTCTAACATGAGCTCTTCAGGGAGTATGTTTTTATAAAAAGCTTTATAATAGGAACTGGTAACGTGGGTGGCAAAATAATAGGAAGAGCCTTTAAAATATGTGTTTTGAGATACAGCAATTCTTCCTTTGTAATAATCTTCATCATAAAGGCTAAGCGCTGTTGCGGTACTAGGAGTTATAACTTCACTATATAAAGAAGCTGAAGTTCCTGGTAAGTCTTCTCTTAAAGAGATTATATGTTTAGTTTCATCATCATAAAGAGGGTCTATCTCCTCTCGTCTTATTCCTAATACATCTGTAAGTCCTTTTGGATTGTACTCTCTAAAAGCGTTCATATTCTCATCAACAATACCTGAGTGATAGGTCATGACCAGAATTCCACCGTTTTTGACAAATTCTTCCAGTTTAACTTCTATTTTCTTTCGAAACATAAAAAGCATTGGTGCGACTATGACTTTAAACCCTTCAAAAGAGGCTGTAGAATCTAAAACAGTGACCTCAACACCGTTTTCTCTAAGAGCTTTGTAGTGTGAAACTACTTCTTGATGATACCCTTTATCTGCATTTCTCGGACCTTTAGAAATATCTAAAGCCCATCGGTTTTCCCAATCATAAATAATTGCACATTTGCTCTCTTTCTTTAAGGGAGCAAGATAGCTCAACGTTTCTAGTTTTTGTCCTAATTGCTTTACCTCAAGAAAAGTTCTCGCTTTATTATCACTTTGATGGTTAACAACTGCTCCATGAAATTGCTCAGGGCCTCCTAAGGATTTTCTCCACTGAAAATATTGAACTGAACAAGAGCCGTGAGCTACAGCGTTAAGGGAGGAGAGCTCTAACATTCCTGGTTTTTTAAGTTTGCAGATATCTTGCCAGTTAGTTTGATCTGGTGTGCTTTCCATCGTCAAAAAAGGTTTATTTTTTACAGAATATATTAAGTCATGGAAGAAAGAAGTTGAAAGGGCAGTTTCGCTTTCTTCTTGTTTATACTTGTGCCAAAGCGGATAGTTATCCCAAGAAGCCACATCAATATAGTCTTTGAAATCGAAGTAGTTAATAAGTGGAAAAAAATACATGAAGTTAGTCGTAAACTTAGCATTGTTATCTACTTCTTTTATAGCCTTGACCTCGTCTAAATAGAAGTCGAGGTTTTGATATGAAACAAAGCGCTTCCAATCTAAAGTGAGGCCATTGTTTGAATTCTCTCCAAGAGGCGAGGGCGGTAAGATGTCTTCAAAAGAAAAGTAATCCTTTGACCAGAAAGCGGAATACCAAGCCTTATTAAGATTTTCAATACTTTTATATTTGTTTTTCAAAAAGGTTCGAAACGCCTCTTGGCAAAGCGGACAAAAACATTCTGCTTGAAGCTCGTTAGAGATGTGATATAGCAATATTGCTTTGTTGCCTTTAAAGGCTAAAGCCAAGGCTTTATCGTAATCGTGGACAAGCCTTCTATACTCTGCGGAGGTAAAGCAATGGTTATGTCTACCGCCAAATGATTCTTTTTCACCCCTTTCATTTGTTCTTAAAATAGAGGGATATTTTTTTGCTAGCCAAGAAGGTCTTGCACCGGAAGGAGTTGCCAAAATGGTAGAAATACCTTCTTGGTAAAGGTTATTTACTACATTCTTTAAAAAAGAAAAGTCATATATTCCTTCTTCTTTCTCAATAGTGGACCAGGCGAAGATACCAAGTGAAACGCAGTTGATATGAGCTTCTTTCATTAACGCGATATCCTCTTTTAAAACCTTTTCGTCCTCTATCCATTGCTCAGGATTATAGTCAGCACCGTAAAGAAAGTAGTTTTGCATTTTTAGTATTCCTTATGGTTTTAGTATATCTAAAAA
>CAYYEN010000383.1:0-3778 GCA_964470795.1 uncultured Spirochaetaceae bacterium
CCTTCCTGAATTTCTTCCCCACGCTGGCGCTGGTGCTGAACGTGGAGGAGGATCACCTGGACTACTTCAAGGATCTGGCGGATATTCAGAAATCCTTCCACAAGTTTGCCGAAATGGCCACCTTCGGTGTGGTTGCCAACGGCGACGACCCGCACACGGTGAAGGCCATGGAGGGCATCGACTATGTCTCCTTCGGCCTTGGCGAAGGAAACCGCATCCACGCCGCCAATATGTGCCCGGACTGGCGGCACTTTGACGTGCTGTGCGACGGGGAGTTCTACTGCCATCTGGATATGGGCGTGCTGGGCCGGCACAACGCCATGAACGCCCTTGCCGCCGCTGCGGCTGCCTGGATGATGGGCATTCCCGGCGAGGCGGTGTCCCACGGCCTTGAATCCTTCCACGGCGCGGGTCGGCGGATGGAATTCAAAGGGAAATTTCACGGCGCGGATGTGTACGACGACTATGCCCACCATCCCGACGAGGTGGCGGCGACCCTTGCCGCCATGCGGGATGCCATGCCGGGCAGACGGCTGGTGCTGGCCTTCCAGCCCCATACTTATTCCCGAACCAGCGCCCTGTTTGACGATTTCGTCCGGGAGCTGAGCAAGGCGGACGTGCTGGTGCTGGCGGAGATTTACGCCGCCCGGGAGCGCAATACCATTGGAATTACCTCTGCCGACGTTGCGGCGAAAATTCCCGGCGCGACCTTCTGTGAAACGCTGCCGGAGGTAACGGAGTTCCTGCGGGCCAACGTCCGGGAGGGCGATGTAGTGATCACCATGGGCGCGGGAGATATCTTCCGCGCGGGTGAGGCCCTGCTGGAAAACGAAAATGCAAAATGATGAATGCAAAGTGCAAAATGAAGGTATTTCTTTCAGAAATGATTGAAATATGTCCGCAAAGCGGACACCGCAATTTTGCATTTATCATTCTGCATTCTGCATTTCGAAAAAGAAAATGTGCCGGTCATCCCGGCACATTCTCCTATTCTTCCAATACCAGATGGTCTACGCCGGAGGCTTCAAACTCCGACATATATTTGTCCATGCGCTCCACAATCTCGTCGTAGTTCTCGCCGTTGATCTCGGGGTAGTCCATATCCCGCCGGGAGAGCTCCTCGGCGAGAATTTCGTAAAAGACGTTGTCCTCGTAGTAGGCGATGGCTTCGTGGATGCCGCCCTCGGTGTAGGCACGGGAGGGGACGATGGTTCCGTTCCAGACCTCGGACAGGGCAGGGGACAGGGCAAAGATCTTGCTTTCCAGATCATCGTAGTCGGCACAGCGGTCCTCGCCCCGGGTGGAATTCAGCACCCAGTTGCCGATATAGACCAGATCCAGCAGACGGCGGAACTCTTTGGCAGTCAATTCGATGTTCATGGCGGCCCTCCTTATGTTATGATTGGCTCAATTATAGCACTGATTCCGGGAAATTCCAGTGGAAAATTGTAAAATATCAGTTTTATCCGATTATGAGGTGAAGTTATGGGAAAATTAACGGTTTGCATCCTGTTCGGCGGCATCAGCCCGGAGCATGAGGTCTCCCTGCGCTCGGCGGAATCCGTTCTGAACCATATTGACAAGGAAAAATACCATGTCCTGCCCGTGGGCATCACCAAGGCGGGGCAGTGGATCTATTTCGGCGGCACGGACTACAGTATGCTGCCCGCCGGAACGTGGGCGACTCACCCCGGCAACTGTCCGGCGGCGATTTCTCCCGTCCGGGGTCAGGGCCTGCTGCGCTTTTCGGGCGATACCGTAAATGCAACCCCCATCGATGTGGTGTTTCCGGTGCTCCACGGCGAAAACGGCGAGGACGGCGCCATGCAGGGCCTGCTGCAAATGGCAGGGATTCCCTATGTGGGGCCGCACGTAGCGCCTTCCGCCGTGGCCATGGATAAGACCCTGACTAAGCTGGTCATTGACAAAGAGGGCATTCCTCAGGCAGCCTGGGAACTGGTGCGCGCCGGGGAACTGGCGGAAAAGATGGAGACAATCGTCGCTTCTCTGGAAGCGCGGTTCTCCTACCCCATGTTCGTCAAGCCCGCCGGAACCGGTTCCTCCGTAGGCGTTTCCAAGGCTGCTGACAGGGAAAAGCTGAAAGCCGCCCTGACTGCCGCCGGAACGTATGACAGCAAGATTCTGGTGGAGGAATTCATCCGCGGCAAGGAAATTGAGGTGGCGGTGCTGGGAAATAAGAATCCCGTGGCTTCCGTCTGCGGTGAAATCGACTCCGGCGCGGAATTCTACGATTATGACGCCAAATATATCACCGATACCTCCACGGCCTATATCCCCGCCCGGATTCCGGAAGATTTGCAGAACCGCATTCGGGAAGCGGCGGTGCGGGTATTCAAGGCCGTGGGCTGTCAGGGCCTGAGCCGGGTGGACTTCTTCGCCACGGAGGACGAAAGACTGGTGTTCAACGAAATCAACACCATTCCCGGCTTTACCTCCATTTCCATGTACCCCAAGCTGTTTGAAGCCAGCGGGATGCCCTATTCCCGGCTCATTGACGAGCTGCTGAAGCTGGCGCTGGAGGCGGCGCAATGAAGCAGCCGGTGATTCTGTCTCTGCATTCCGTCCAGCGATATGAGGATCAGGAGCCGGAGGAGCTGGAGCTGGTCACGGAAGGGCTCATGGAGTTCCGGGACGGCGGCTGGGATATCAGCTATGTGGAAACGGAGCTGACGGGGCTGGAAGGGGTGACCACCACCTTCCGGGTGGAGAAGGATCAGCTGACCCTGCGCAGAACCGGACAGTTGCAGTCGGAAATGGTGTTCCGGCTGGGCTGCTCCCATGATTCTCTGTACCAGATGCCCTTTGGAGCGCTGATGATGACGGTGCAGACGACCGCTTTATTCTATGACATTGTACCCGACGGCGGTTCCATCGATCTTTGCTATCAGGTAAGCATCGAGAACACCCAGGCGGGGACCATTGAGTACCACATGGATATTCGGCGGCCGGTGGTCGCGGACAATGCGTGCGTGGGTGGTCTGTAATCGTTGCACCATTGGGCACTGCTCGGTATCGCTTTGTGAAGAAAACAGGCTCCCCATGGTGGGAGCCTGTTCGTTTAATCATTTCTGCGTCTGCCGCCGAAAATGGCCAGCAGCCGAAGCAGCTGGGACAGCGCCACGGCGGTAGCGGCAACGTAGGTCAGAGCGGCGGCACGGAGGGTTTTCCGGGCGCCGGTCAGTTCCTCATCGGTCAGCAGCTGACCGTCCTCAATGGCGGCCAGCGCCCGGCGGCTGGCGTTGAACTCCACCGGCAGGGTCACCAGCTGGAACACCAACGACAGGCCGAAGCAGGCAATGCCAAGATAGATGAGAAAATCGGACATGGAGCCGAAAGCGGACAGCACCAGCCCCAGTAGAATCAGGGGCATGGCAAGCTGGGAGCCGAAGTTGGTCACGGGAATGATGGCAGCCCGGAGCTTGATGGGGGCGTAGCTTTCCGCGTACTGCACCGCGTGGCCCGCCTCATGGCAGGCAACGCCGATGGCGGCGGTGGAGGTGCTGCCGTAGACCTCGTCCGACAGGCGGATGACGTTGGCCCGGGGGTCATAGTGATCGGTCAGATTGCCGCTGACGCGCTCAATGCGCACATCCCGGACACCGTGGGCATACAGTACCCGCTGGGCAGCCTCCGCACCGGTGAGATGCCGCCGGGAGAACTGGCTGGAATATTTCCTGAAGGTGGAATTGACATTGGCGCTGGCCCACAGGCTCAGCAGTAAGCAGGGCAGCACCAGAACCACATAGGTCCAGTCGAA
>CAYYEN010000384.1:0-3774 GCA_964470795.1 uncultured Spirochaetaceae bacterium
CCTGTAATTTATTTTTAAAAAAGTTAAAATATTTTTAATTTAATTACAGGTTTTAATATAATAATTAATTATAGATTAAACACGTTCACTCGATAACAAACCATATAACACACCGTGTAAAAGGTCACCATGAGGTTGAATCATCTTACTATTTATTAATACTTTGCCTTCACAATCTGTTACACAGTCAACCCAAAATTTATCTTCTATTGATTCTTCAAATCTACCGTGTATAATATAAGGTTTTTTAACATGGTTGAACCAAATAAATTCATATTCATGGAACATATAAAGTAAACTTCTATCAACATTGACTTGAAATTCACCCTATGGAATATCCTAATCTTTACATGGTAAATCTTCTATCAAGTGTGTACTTCTATATGGAATATTTAACTATCCTAACAAATCACCATCTATTTTTTCAAGACTAATTAAAGTATAGTATGAACCTTCCCTAAACCCTGTAAGTTTTAAATTATTTGTAAACCTTAAGATAGGTGTGTCCCATCGATCCATCTATAAGAATGTATATAACTTATCGAAATCACACTCAATCTAAAAGCAAGTGTATCTTGATTTATTACTTAATTTATCTATATAAGTAGTTCGAACATCATAAAGTTTAAAGTGCCTCATGAGTACTATTTCAGCTGGTTTTGATTGATATTCATTATCATCAATATTACTTATTGGTGGTTGGTATGACATTTTATATCTCCTTTATTTATAATTAATTATGTTCGAGGCTCAAGACTTCTTCAAGTGTATTTGCCTCTTGTTTCTCATCAGTTCTAATTGATTTAAATACAGGTAAAAATAGACTGTAATCACCGTTCACGTCTTTACTAACTTTATTAAATTGTACTTCAATAATATCACCTATTATATCATCGGTGATTTTTCTTCTTTGAACATCAGTAAAACCTGAACCTACACTCACCTTTAATAGTCCATCAGATGTTTGACAATCTAATGAACCGAGCATTGATTCATACTTTGTACCAGCTTTACCATAATTAAAACCTATTACTTCTAAATCACAATCTAATATAGACTTATACTTCATCCAGTGCTTGGATCTTTTTCTTTCATAAAAATGGTGCGGTGTCTTTATGATTGAACCTTCAAACCCTGATGATATATAGTTGTTAGTGATTTTAATTGCTTCTGAGGCTTCTTTTATAATATGTGTTTCAATTGTCTTCAAGGCTTTAGATTCATTATTAATACCACTTGTAAGTGTATTAAATCGTTGTTCGTACTGTGTTTTGTTGGAATCATGCTCAAATTCATTTAATGGTAATATATCCCAAACAATATAAGTAAACTGTTCAATTTCATCTTTTGTCAATGATTTTTTATTAATTAAACCGTTCGAATATTGTCTGTCAGCATCTGATCCGTCTTTATTAATGATCACTAATTCACCATCCAAAACAAAATCATATTTAAATACTGTTTTTCTTAATTCTGATAGATTATCTATTAATGGTGTATGATCATTTAAAGTTTCTATTTCTTTACCTGATCTAGCAAAAAACTCTATTAAATCGTCTTTTACTATGGTGATACATCTTTTACCATCAGATTTCTTTTGAATGTATAACCAGCTTGATTCCCTACACATTTCACGAGCTGTTTTTCCTGAGTCTGCCAACATTACATTAAAGCTTGGTATTAGATTAGGAATAATTTTATTAATTGATGTTACATTGATACCCATTTTAAGGTCTCGTGTCAAGATTAGTTTAAACAATTCACATAAACCATCATCCATCATTGACATTGAATTTGAAACATAATCTTTAGCTGTATTACCTGTGATTTTTCTTGATTTAAGGTTGTCAAGTAGTGTAAACATATCATCAAGTGTAAATGTATTATTGTCTTGACTCTTTTCATATGGTGGTATTATAGCTATATGATATAAGAAAAATGGATTATATGTGTAAAGTAATATCTTTTTAAATATATCATCATTAGCTAAAGCTCTGAGTCTAGACATTTTAAAGTTTAAACCTTTGGTGTTCCTAATTTGTATGATTTTATCAAGATAATGACTCATTTCAAACCTTCTTTTTTTCTTCTTTAGTAAATATTAAAACATATAATACTATTATAATGGTTACGGTAAAACCTATTATTTTTACTATAGCTGTTAAAGGGATCCACAATATATTTAATATTAGATCTGATACGGGTTTTATAGATGTAATACCAAATAATTGTGTTGTCAACAACAACATGGCAAATAACATTGTCAATGATACGATCATTACTTTTTATCCTTGTTGTCTTGTTCTTTAGCTAATTTTTCAATAAATTTAAATCTATTGATTTCTTCAATATCTTTTTTATAAAAGTGTATAGCTACACCAAAAATAAAACTTATAGCTATAACTATTATAAACACTATTAAATATAATATTGCCGTATTAATAAAAGCCGTCATTTTTTATACCCATGATCCTTTACTAAACTTGGTATTATTATATTTACTGATTTAATAAATAATGCTGATAATCCTAAAAATACAAAGGCTCTTAAAAACCCTGTGTTTTGTACGTATGAGGATAAGAAACCTTCAATTACATAAAATGATAGCTTCCAACCTGCTGTTAAACTTAATATTGTTTTTATAAAGTTTAACAATGTAAAGGCTGCAGCTTTACTTTCATCTGATAACTGATTATAATCATCAGCTTGTTGTTTAAAATTTTTCACTATATCTCCTTTATTTAATATATATTAATCAAATACGCTAAGTATTTGATTTTTATTATCAACACCGATTATTAATACAACAAGGCTTGTTATACTATAAACAATCATAAATAAAGCGTGTACTTTAATATATGTTGAATTAGTAAACATAAACCTAATTCCAATCATTAAAAATAATGATGATGATAACAATGTTGTAATAAAAGTTAATTGGTTTGAAAAATTAATTTCAACTTCTTTAGTAATGATTGTAATAGTTATTAATCCAATCATTACTACAGTCATAAAAGCATAGATTAAATTACCGTATAATATACCAAATTGAATTGGAATATTAAATATAAAAAACCCAAATGCCATTACGCTTAAACCTTTTAATACGTCTTTAAGATTTCTTTTAAATCGTTTCATTTTAGTAACCTCTTTTCTTTATTCTTATTAATATATATAGTATAATATCTAATTTTTAAAACCTGTAATATAAATTTTAATATTAAAAAAAGTGGGCTTTTACACCCACTTATAATTATAAGTTATTTACAAACAAAGGTCATAGCAACCTTGGTCGTAACCTTCGTTACAGCTTATATAAGCTTTTGTTTCAATGTAATAATCTTTTTTGTCATTATCATCTTTGAAAAATTGAATTTTATTTTTATCATCAGTTACAATGTTATGTAACTGAATGTCACCCATGGATCCAAGATCATCAACTTTCAATTCACCGAATACATAATATTCAGCGTTTGGTATGATATTAAAAGCATCATTCCAATCACTATCAAGCTTTGAATATTCTATAAAATCTAAAAGTTCATCACTGTTTAAAACTAATTCGAAGAGGATTCCTTCATACCCTCTTTCAGTCCATACTGATGCCTCATAAGTATTTCCGTCTTCCTTTGTCAATGTGTAAGTTGTAGTTGTTTTCATTTTGTAACCTCTTTCTTTATTTATTTTGTTATATATATTATAGCATCCATATTAAAAAACCTGTAATTTATTTTTAAAAAAGTTAAAATATTTTTAATTTAATTACAGGTTTTA
>CAYYEN010000385.1:0-3768 GCA_964470795.1 uncultured Spirochaetaceae bacterium
GTATGGTAATTTAACTAATAATTCTGGAATTAGTACTGTATGATCAGCACATATTGCGTTATCAGCCAGTCCCATTTTTGTGTTTTTCTTAGTTAACAATGCTATTGATATATTTGTAACTTCGCTTCCTGTACCACAAGTAGTAGGGATTATGATTAATGATTTTTCCTTAATTATAGGAACTTCTTTTAAGAATAGTTGCTCTGAACGTTCAGCTTTTCTTAGTACAAATAGCTTTGCAATGTCAACTATACTTCCTCCACCTATTGCAACTACTCTGTTATATTCAATTTTTTCTAAGTCATTAAATATTCTGTCTATCATTTCGTCTGTTGGTTCTCCCAAAGCGTATTTCTCAGGGAAAATAACATTGAATTTCTTATTTTTATCTTTAAAATATGTATTGTAAATTGGTTCTATTGTCAATATTAGATCTTTTTCATTGATATTAAACTCATTGTAGAATTCATTGAAGGTATTAATCTTATGAATTTCTGGAACTACTGAAAATTGCTTCATTTTACTTGTGTCCTTTCCTAGTATCTATATTAAATTCTTCTTACTTGATAGAGTCAAATTTTTTGACACTGTCATGTTCCATGACTCAGTCAAGTTTAAATCTTTGAGCATATTCCTTTTTTAAATCATCTCTAAAGTCAGGATGAGCAATATTGATTAACTCCATAGCTCTTTGCTTTAGATTTTTACCTCTCAAGTTTGCTATACCGTATTCTGTAACTATATATTGAACATCAGTTCTTGATGTTGTAACGCATGAGCCATGGTCTAAAAATGGTACAATTCTTGATAATTTACCTTTAGCAGCAGTAGAAGGCATTGCTATTATAGATTTTCCTAGTCCGTCTTCTGACATCATAGTTCCTCTTACATAATCAACTTGACCACCAACACCACTAAATTGTTTAAGTCCTATAGCTTCTGCACATACTTGACCCATCAAATCAACTTGTAATGCCGAGTTGATTGAAACCATTTTGTTGTTTTTCATAATTGTTATTGGGTCATTTACATAATCAACTGGATGTAATTCAACTATTTCATTTTTATTAACAAAGTTATAAAGTTTTTGACTTCCCATTAAGAAAGTAGCTATCATTTTTCCTGGATGCAAGCTTTTTTTATTGTTGTTAATTGCTCCTGAGTTGAATAAATCAACTATTCCATCAGAGAACATCTCAGTGTGAATTCCTAAGTCTTTTTTATTTTTCAGGAATAATAAAACTGCATCAGGTATAGCGCCAATTCCAAGTTGTAGGGTAGAACCATCATCAACCAAGCTAGCACAGTATTCTCCAATAGCTTTTTCAACATCACCAATTGTTGGAGGCTTTAATTCTAATAAAGGTTTAGATACTTCAACGACATAATCTATATCTTTAATGTTTATAAAGTTATCTCCATATATATAAGGCATTTGGTCATTAACCTGAGCTATTACTATTTTAGCAGCTTCTGCTGCAGGCTTAGTAAAATCACAGGATACACCAAAGCTACAGTTTCCATTTTCATCTGGAGGAGTTACCTGTATCATAGCTACATCAACGGGCAGCACAGTTCTAAATAGTTTTGGAACCTGATAGAAAAATGATGGAGTAAAATCTGCACGACCGTCATTTACAGCCTCTCTTGTTCCAGCACCTACAAATAGTGCATTATGTCTAAGATGACCCTTCATCTCAGGTCTTACATAACCACAGTTTCCCATAGCTACTAGATGAAGAACCTCAACATTTTCATATTGTAAATAGTTATCAACCATTGCATCTACTATTACTGTAGGTTCACCAGTAGCATGAGCAGTTACAACTCTTGAATTTGATGGTATATGCTTTACTGCTTCCTCTGCTGTTGTTACTTTTTCTTTGTATAATTTATTGTAATCCACTATGTCGTTTCCTCCATGTTAATATTGCCTCCTATTCCATGTTGTATTATCATGGAATAGGAGAGATAATACTTTTTATATTATTTAATACCAGCTATTTTCTTTGCCATTGCTTTTTTAGCTTCAATATCGCTTTGTCTTGATATCATGATTCTTTGTGCTTGTGGGGAACCAGCTCCGTGCATTGATTCTGTTCTGTATCCTACTGCAGCTGCTCCTAAACACATGTTTTCTATTAATCTTAATATTCTCATTCTGTGTTCTGTTGGAACGTTGTCTACTCCTCTGAAGTACTTATCACAGATAGCTCCAATTTCAGGTGAATCGAAATCTGCTTGTGAAGGCATTGTAACCATGAGTCCGCCAGCTATATCTTCTGCAAGTCTTGTTATCTCATAAGGGAATCTTGTTACGTTTTGCTTACATACATTTGCTAGAAGATTATCTATGTAATAGTTTCCTGATTGTGTTTTTGTTCCTTCAGCAGAACATGCTATACCACAGCAGTAAAGAGTTTCATTTAAATGAGTCATTTCAATAAGTTTATCCTTGATGTGTGAAGCCTTAGCAGCACCATTGTAATCTGCAGCAACAGCAGCAGCACCTATAAGAACGTCACCAACTCCAACCTTACATCCACCGTAGCTTTGTCTATGATATCCAGCAAATCTTTCTACCATCATTCCAGAGAAATCATATTCTTCACACATGAAAACCATGTTCCAAGGAACAAATACGTCATCAAATACTACTAATGCTTCTTGTCCACCGAAGTTTTTATTACCTAAATCCATATCAGCATTTTTTTCAAGCTTTCTTGTATCACAAGATTGTCTTCCGTAAATCATGAATACACCTTCTGCATCTGAAGGTACTGCAAATGAAACAGCATATGCTTTATCTTTTTCTTTCATAGCTATTGTAGGCATAACTAGGTGATCATGTGAGTTTATTGATCCTGTTTGATGTGCCTTTGCACCTCTAACAACTATACCATCTGCTCTTTTTTCAATTACACGAACATACATATCTGGATCTTTTTGTTCTGATGGTGATAAACCTCTATCGCCCTTTGGATCTGTCATAGCTCCGTCAACTGTTAAGTCGTTTTCTTGTACATATTCTAAGTATTTTCTAAAATTTTCATGATATTTTGTACCATACTTTTGATCGATTTCATAAGTAGTTGACCATATAGCGTTGAAAGCATCCATACCAACACATCTTTGGAAGCATGAAGCTGTTTTTTGACCTATTAGTCTTTGCATCTTCACCTTTTTTACTAAGTCTTCAGTGCTTTGGTGTAAGTGACAGAATCTATTTACTTTTTTACCTGTTAAATTTGATGTTGCTGTCATTAAATCTTCATATTCTTTTTCATGAGCTAAATCATAAGTCATAGCTACAGAATTGATAGATGGTCTTATAAGAGGGTGGTCTACAAAGTTTTCTACCCTTTCACCAAATACATAAACCTTTGTTTTTAGCTTTCTCAAGCTTTCGATATACTGTTCACCAGTCATTAGTGCCATAATAATTACACTCCTTATTTTTATAATTTTTATATTTAGCCAAGCTTAAAATTTATTAGTTTGGCGTTTACTTCGTTAATATTATAACATTTAATCATATAACTTTGTTAAAATTGTAACATTTAACTACAAAGTTATTGCTCATCTTTTGCCGTTTAAGATATCTTTTGCAAAATTTATCAATTCATCGCTGACCCCTTGATATAGTCTCACTTCCTTGATGTTTGGCAATTCTTCTTTGATCCTTGCCTCGATAATATTTTCTAAAGTATCTCTTGATGCAGGACATCCGCCACAGGCTCCAAGCATTTTAACATATACTATATTATC
>CAYYEN010000386.1:0-3761 GCA_964470795.1 uncultured Spirochaetaceae bacterium
GAAGTGATGAAGTTACTGTTAATGTTAAAAATATTGTAGACTTAATAATAGAACCGCCGGCAAAAACAACGTATCAACTATTTGATGATTTAGAGCTGGATGGATTAAGAGTCTATGGTGTATA
The DNA here is from genome assembly GCA_964470795.1 of uncultured Spirochaetaceae bacterium. GTDB lineage: Bacteria > Spirochaetota > Spirochaetia > Sphaerochaetales > Sphaerochaetaceae > Bullifex. Next base: position 125 of record CAYYEN010000386.1, read on the forward strand.
TGATGATAATACTATTGAAGAACTTTTCAATTATATTGTTGATGAAAGTGATTTTAATACTCACATTTTAGATAAACCAATTTGTAATATTAAAATATATTATGGAATAATTGAAAAAAGTTTTAATGTTAATGTTTTAGAAGAAATTGGTGTAAATGGTGATAACTATGGATTTATAACAGAGTGGAATGCTTTCGATGGCGTATTTAATATTAGTTCTGGGTATGTTGGAGAGAAATATATTGTAGATTGGGGTGATGGTGTTACACAAAGGTTCAATGGAACAACTGCGTGCTCTCATACTTATACTGTTAGCGAGCCTAGATTTATAAAATTTTATTTTAATAAATATGATTTGAGGATGAATAATAAAACCAATTTAAAAAGAGTTTTAAATTGGAGTGAAAATAATGCTGATTATACTTTCTATGGATGTAGTAATTTATTAAGTTTACCAGAAAACCAATCTATGAAAATTCCTAACAATAAAAGTAACATTGGTTCAATGTTTTCTAATTGTAGTTCTTTGACAGCTATTCCTGAAAAATTATTTGATGACATATCTTTTATAAAAGTTACTACTATTGATTCAATTTTTGAAAATTGCTTAAGTTTAAATTTTGTTCCTAATAAATTATTTAAAAATTTTGTCAATCTTAACTATGCTGGAAATGCTTTTAGTGGTTCCGGAATTGTAAGTGTTGGCGATGACTTATTTTGCAATAGTCTTCTTTTATTGAGTGTCTATGCAATCTTTCAGAATTGCACAAATTTAGAGACTGTTGGAATAAATTTATTTAATAATTCACCAAATTTAAATAGGATAACCTATTGTTTTAATAACTGCACTAAATTAAAAAGTGTTGGCGATGGCTTTGTAAATTCTATTGATTTAAGAAGTTTTTATGGGTGTTTTTATAATACTATAGTCGAACATTTACCTGTTGATTTGTTTAATAGAGCATATTTAATACAAAATGGATCTGAATTAAGATATAGTTTTGAAAATAGTTTATCAACAAATACAGTAATTCCAGAAAGATTTTTTGAAAATTTACTTTGGCTAAATACCGCAAATTATATCTTCCAAAGCTCAAAAATATCATCTGTTCCCAAAAATATGTTTAATGAAAATATTAGTTTAAGTTCTGCTGAATATCTTTTTTATAATAGTGATATTAAGGATGTTGGTGAGGATATTTTTAAAGACTGTACTAGATTAAAAAATATACAAGGGTGTTTTCATAGTTGTTATATGTTAGAAACCTTACATCAATTAGTTTTTGAAAGTTGTAAAAACATAATTAATATAGATTACTGTTTCTATCGATGTATTAAAATTATAGATTTTCCAGATTTTCTTTTCTTTAATCAGAATAAGTTAAAAGTATGTCATACAGTTTTTTATGGTTGTGAAGTTTTGTTAAAAACTCCTAAATTTTTATTTTGCTATAGTATCGAAAAGGTTAGTCATATATTTCGAAATTGTATAAATTTAATTAATTTTCAAAAAGAAACTTTTGAACTAGCTTTTGGACTAATTGAATGTACTGGTAGCTTTTTTAATGTAAAGAAATTAACTTTTTTATCAAAAGAAATTTTTAAAAATTGTTTAAAACTAAAAATGGTGAGTTTTGATTTTAACGCAGATATGGATTGGATATGTAATTTAGAGGAGGGATTGTTCGATAATAATGTAGAATTAGAAAATGTATCAATTACTTATTCTCCAGATCCTGGTGCCACGACAATTGGATTTGTTTATTCACAAGATTTATTTAAAAATAATTTCTTAATAAATAAATTACTTTTAAATTTTGCGAATTCAAATTTAAGTAAGCATTTATTAGAAAAATTAATTTTATTAGAATACTTCCATCTCTATGCAGAAACAACTAAGAATTTTGAATTACCACAGGACTTAATTGAAGAAAATATTAATTTAGAAACTTTTAACATTACTAATATTGAAACATTACCACAAACATTTTTGGAAAAAAATATTGAATTAAAATATTTTGATGCCGAAGGTTCACTAAACTTAATTCCTTCGGGTCTTTTTGATAATAATATAAAGCTAGAAACTGTTGATTTTTCTTTAACAGAAATAGTTTCAATTCCGACGAATCTTTTTGATAATAATATTAATTTAAAATCTTTCCGTTTTCAAGAATGTAGAAAATTAATTACCATACCAGAGAATTTATTTATAAATAATATTAATTTAGAAAATTGTGCTTATGGCTTTTATAATTGTAAAAATCTTGCTTTACCAATTAATTTATTTAACGCCGCCGCAATCCAAAGTAAAAAACCTGAATTTTATAAATGTTTTAGTGTTGTTAAGTCTGCTGACTCACCTACTGGTGCACCATATCCATTTTGGAATAATATCACATTATCTTCTAGAAATTATTGCTACCAGAATTGTTCAAGGCTTAGTAATTTTGCAACAATCCCACTTTACTGGAAATAAAAAGAAAGGAGTTCTACTTGAAAAAAATAAATCAATTATATTTAGCTGAAATATTTATATCAAATTTATTATTCTCCCTAAGTTTTCAATACATATATATAAGAACTGCGGGAGAAATAAATTCAAGAATATTTCCAATCATTTCAGTATTATCTTGCTTATTCTCAATTATATTTACCAAAGTAAATAAGAAAAGTTTAGTTCTATTTGATAATTTTATAAAACTTGCTACTTTTGAAAGTTTATTCTATGGAGCGGCGGCTTTATATTGTATAATTACTAATAAACTAATTTTGTTCCAAATTTTAAGTTTATTTTGTTGTTGTGTATTAAAACAAGCAATTGGAGTTTGTATGATCAGATTTAATGAGAAGATTTATCAAAATCCAGAAGATAGAAGTCAATATGACAATAATGTTAGAATATGTTATGATGCTTCAATTTTAGTAGCATCAGCCATAGCGTTCTTTATTATTGATATTGTTTCTACGGAAATATTAATTGCAATTGGAGCCATTGCTGTAATATTTGACAATCTATGTGTTATATATATTAAATTAAAATTAAAGGAGTTTGAAAAAAAGTGAAACAGATTGTAATTATAAATGGACAAGGCGGAGTAGGAAAAGATACTTTTATAGAGTTGTTAGCTAGTAGTAAATTAAAAATAGTTAACGTTTCATCCGTAGATGGGATAAAGGAACTAGCTAGAATGGTTGGTTGGAATGGAGCTAAAGAAGAGAGAGATAGAAAATTTCTTTCGGATTTAAAAATTCTTACTTCTAACTATTGTGGTTTTAGTGAATATTATTTAATAAAAAAAGCCAAAGAGTTTCTAGAGAGTGATAATGATTTAATGTTTGTTCATATAAGAGAACCTTTTTATATAAGAACATTTTTAAATAAATTCCCTAGTGCAAAAACACTTTTAATAAAGAGAAACGATATTTCATCTTATGGAAATATGGCTGATGATGGTGTGTTTGATTTTGATTAGAACTTAATTATCATATATGTGTTTTGCTATAAACTATATTAATATAATTAAGGAAATAGTCACTTCATACAGAAATGTATGTCGAAAACCCTTTGAATTGCTGGAAACCCCTTAGAGCTAATAAACTACAACATAAGATGAAAATCTAAGTGTGAATGTTTGAA
>CAYYEN010000387.1:0-3756 GCA_964470795.1 uncultured Spirochaetaceae bacterium
CAGGCATGCTGCGGCTTCCGTGTGCGGATGCGCTGCGGCAGCAGCGCAGACGGGGTTGCCGATGGTGGACACTAGTGTACCCTGTACGGCGGCGCCGTGATAAGGGTTTCATCTCCAGAAAAGGGATCAAACCCCTTACTTTTGGCAAAAACCTGCCGACGTGTAAAGAAATTGGACAGAATTTCTAAATAGATTGCCGCTCATGTCATTGTGTGGATGCTTTGAAACGGCGTTCGCAAAACCGCGGAGGCTCACCCCATCCGCCCAAGACCGGGTGAACCCCCCACTGCCCGGAGGCAAGAGATAGGTTTGTACTCCCTGTAATTAAGGATTGTGCCTCTTTTGCCTCCGGGGACGTTAAAGGAGGCAAACAGATGAAAGAAACCATTGGAATGCGGGCACTTTCCATGCTCCTCGCTGCATTGCTGGTGAGCGGAACGATAGTGCCGGCGGTGAGTGCAGATTGTGTGAAAAACCCTCCGGGTAAAACAGGCACAAACGACGGCTGCACCCTGGATCAGGAACTGTCGCTTGAACTGATACAACCAGGCTCTGTTACGATGTCTTCGGTTGTGGAAGTCGACAAAAAATTGCTGCACGGGGTTGCGATTCCTTCAGATTGGAAAGAAATCCCAGCAAAACAACTAAAGCCGACTGAAGAGGATTGGGCGTTCGTCAGGGAGCTTATCTGGGATCTTCCGGATGATGACAGGAAACAATTCGAAAATACGGTGCGAAGCACCTTTGAAGGTGAAGCTTCCCTTTCTGAGGAAGAAGAGAAAGAGATTCTCTTACGACTATCATACCTTCTGGTCGAAGCAACGGAAGGAGATCCCATTGGTCCAAAATGGGCAGGCTCCCCAGGTCATTGGCACTTTTCAGGGACAGCCGGGGAGAATCTGGGGTATGTCTCCTCTGTACATAACGCTACACTCAGGGATTACAGCGGCTGGGCTGATGTTCATCGTGAGGAGCCTATCGGGATTGTACCCCCTTTAACGCTTAATCGTCACTCCTGGGTTTATATCTGGGATGTCCCACTACCGGGTGACAATTTAGGACCATACTCCTGTGAGTACTATATGGATACGGCGAAAAGTGACTTCGCAAACTACGATTCTGATTCTGCGTACATCAGTCTTGGCAAAGGACTTCACTATATTGAGGATCTCGGCTGCCCATTCCACACGTCGAGTGTAGTGGGACAGGCACACCATCTGGACTATGAAGAATGGGTGGGATCAAACTGGGGAGATTTGTTTGAAGATGCAACAGATGTTGATACCTATTACATCATCACCGACCCATCAGAAGATGCAAAAGAGTTTGCAGCATGGTCTCACCAGTATTTGGAGCCGATCTGTACAATTATGAACTACGATCCCGATTGGAGAACAAATACCAATCTCATCAACTATACACGGATACTCGTGTCAGAAACGGAGAAGATGACCATGGGAATGGTCATTTACTCAACGAAGACCGAATCTCCTGATACAGCCGGGTCAAGTTCGGTTCCGATAACCGATTACCAGACATCGTATGCTCATATTAATGACGTTGCCTGTTCCGACAGTATGCTGTTCACAATCCTGATCGACCATACCTACATAGCCGATCTGGATATCTGGCTTGGGTGGAAGGAAGAGGCGTGGGATGAGTACGCTGAATATCAGATCTGGGACAATCAGGGTGGAAGTGCAGATCACCTGGCACTCGGTGTTCGAGCAGAAAATTTTGCAACTATTCACGATTGGCAACTGAGAGTTGTGGACACATATGAAGGAGATGAAGGTGAGATCAGCGAGTTTGCGCTCTATATCGGGTGAACCGCTGGAACCTCGATGTCATGCGATGAAAACGCCCCTCTGTAGCGTATCGCTTGCGTGTGCTTCAACCATCTTCTTTTTCTTCTGGGTCGCCCCGTTCACCGGGCTTACTGCAGCAACATTCATATTGAGCGGAATCTCTCTTTTCGGTCTCCTCCTGTTCATCCCGGCAGCACGAGAGGAGACCAGACCACGGTATTTCGACCTGCTGCTCCCCGGCACCGTCTTCGCCCTCGGTGTCGTGAGTTTCCTGGTATACCCCGATGGGAACTCGTTCCTTTCGGACCCGGTGAGCGGGATCGAGGTCGTCTGGATCGGCCTGCTTGCCGCGCTGTCTCCGGCGTCCCTGGCCTTCGTTCATCTTCTCCCGGAACGCCTGAAGGCGAAGGCGCTCGTCCCTCTTCGGGCGATCGCGGGCATCGTACTCTTTGCCGCCATCATCTTTGCCTGTGTCGTGAAGGATACCGTTCTCTCGCCTTCGCCCACACTTCATCCCTGGAGCGGGCTCATCACTCTCTACTGGGCAGTTGGATTGCCACTGACCGGGTTTAACCTCCTCGCGATTGCGATCCGGTGCAGGGGGGACGATTGATCCGGCTCCCTGCTATCCATGGATTGTTCGCAGCCGGGAGCGGCGATCCCGACACCAGATACATCACCCTTCTGGTGCTCGGTCTCACCATTGCGGTGCTCGTTTGCAGCATACTCGCAGGTGCGGTAGTGACGCCCCTCCCCGGGCAGGGAAATCAGACCCAGATCCTGTATGGGGTCCACCCGAATGCAAAGACCAACGAGACGATCACCGCGTTCATAGCCGAACACGGGGAGATCTGGTGGCATGAGGGTATTTACAATCACACGCACAAGTACGTGTACGTCGTGCCGGTGAGCGCCTGCGAAGAACAGCTCGCCTACTTAAACCGGATAACCGACGAGCGCAGCGGCGAACAGTCTATTGAATGCATCTGGATCATCGGCTACGACGAAACGATGCCCCTGGCCGCGGAACTCACATTCCCGGAGATCTTTGCGAAGTACCCGGCGCTCAGCAACGACGGCGGGCTGCGGTCATACGTCGAGAATCAATCCCCTGGCCGCTACGAGGAGATTACAACCAGACCTTCGCGGACACAGGTCTACTTCATCAATGATGCCGGGGTGTTCACGGAGTACATCGTCGACCTTTCGGGAGGAGAGATCGTCTCCACCACCTACGTCTCGGAGGAGAACCTCACGGTCGGGAGAGCCGAAGCGGAGGCGCAGGCCCTCTCCGGACAGCCCCCGGGTGCCCGCGTCGAGAACATCGTGCTGAAAGTCTACGGCGGCGACCGGGTTGTCTGGGAGATCACCGTCCGGGCCGGTCGAGAGACGGAGATCGTGCAGGTCCCTTCAGACCTGGCGCCCGGGCAGTCGCTCCGGACGACGACGCCGGGGTTCGGGGCGGTCTTCGCGGCTCTTGGCGTCGGGCTGAGTTTCGCCCTGTACCGGAGGCGGGGATAGGACCGGAGCGGCAGGTGTATCCTTTGCAGGGGAACATGCCTTCCGTCCGGGCATGCACGCGCTCCTTCCGGTCACGAGGGAGCATCCCGCTCGAAGGCCGCAGGTCTTCTCGAACTCCGCCTCCACAAGACGTCGTCCCTCCGGCGCTCATGCTCCGGACGGCGCATCCGAGGGGTAGGCCCGGATAGGACCGGGCCGATTCAAAAAACTACATGATGCCCATGGGGCCACAGACATACCGGATGAAAAAGGGGGAGGGCATTTTCATACGAAAGAGTTTATTCCCCTTTCAGCATCGCGTCGATCGCCGCCGCCGCACGTTTCGCCGAGCCCATCGCTTCGATCACCGTCGCGGCGCCGGTGGCGATGTCCCCGCCGGCGTAGACGTGGGGGATGGACGTCCGGCCGTCTTCGTCGACGACGACGT
>CAYYEN010000388.1:0-2219 GCA_964470795.1 uncultured Spirochaetaceae bacterium
AGTCAATATCAACATCCAGAAGGACACCCATGGGATCAAACAACCTTTAAAGGAGATGCTTATCTTGGTTATGGATGGGGCGCTTGCTGTGTTGAACTTGAAGTTGATAAGAATACTAATGAAGTAAAAGTTGTTGGTATTTGGTCAAGTCATGATATTGGAAAAGCTATTGATAAACTCATTGTTCACGGACAAGTTAACGGTGGTATTTTACAATCTTTAGGTTATGCTTCGATGGAAAAGATGGAAAATAAAAAAGGCCATTTTAAACAAGCAAGTATGTCAGATTATGTAATACCAACTAGTATGGACTTTCCAAAACAAGAATGGTTCTTAGTTGATAACCCTTATCCTTGGGGACCTCAAGGGGCTAAAGGTATGGGAGAACTGGTATTTAACGGTGCTGATGCAGCTTACTGTGACGCGCTTGAGCGTGCACTTGGTAAGAATACTTATAAGATTCCACTTCCTGAGGAAGATATTGAAGAGGTAAAGAATGCAAACTGAAATTAAATTTAAACTTAATGGTCAAGAAGTGAGCTTTGTAGGCAGTCCTCTTGCTCGTTTAATTGATGTTATTAGAGAAAACTTCAATTTATTAGGAAGCAAAGAAGGCTGTTCAGAAGGTGAGTGTGGTGCTTGTTCAGTACTTCGTAATGGTAAATTAGTTACTAGTTGTATCATCCCGGTGGGTGCAATAGCCGGGGACGAAATTATAACTATCGAAGGACTTAGAGATACAGCGCAAGGTAAATGCTTAGTTGATAGCTTTGCTGAAGGCGGAGCGGTTCAATGTGGTTTCTGTATTCCTGGTATGGTCTTAGCCGCTCAAGCATTACTTTTGAGTAATCCTAAACCGACAGAACAAGATGTTAGAATTGCAATTAGCGGAAACATCTGTCGCTGTACCGGCTATGATTTAATCGTTGAAAGCATTTTATTAGCTGCAAAAAAAGGAGCTGGATTATGGTAAACGAATGTTATCTTCCAAAAACTCTTGAAGAAGCACTAAAAATAAGAAAAGAAACACATGCAAAACCACTCGCTGGTGGTTCAGATTTAATGGTCCAGTACTACAGAGGCACTGGCATTGTTCCTGTCTTTCCTTTCCCCGTTATGCTCTTATCTAATCTTAAAGAACTTGAAGGAATAAGTATTGATGAAGATGGCACCGTTACTATTGGTGCAATGACTACAGCCTCTCAAATTGCTGATTGCCAATTAGTTCCTTACCATGTAAGAGAAGCTGCTAGCCGTATGGGTGCAATTTCTTTAAGAAATAGTGCAACTATCGGTGGAAACTTAGGTAATGCTTCTCCTAAAGGCGATCTTCCTCAGCCTCTTATCTTGCTTGATGCAAGTGTAGTGCTTCAAAGTGCAGAGGGCATTAGAGAACTCTTAGTGGATGAGTTTATAACAGGTGCTAAGAAGACACAACTAAGTGAAGATGAAATAATTGTTGCAGTTAAGATTCCAAAAGTAGACTTTACTTATGCCCTTTATAAAAAGATTGGTACTAGAAAAGCAAATGCAATTAGTAAGTTATCGCTTTCAGCTTTAGTTACAGTAGAAGAGGGTATTATTACCGACTTTAGAGCATCCTCTGGAGCTGCTGGCCCAAAAGTGGCACGTAGTAAAGAAGTTGAAGAGTTAATAATTGGTAAAAAATGTAGTGAAATAGGACCTTTAATTCCTTCCCTTGTAAAAGGTTGGGATTCAGTTATTTCTCCACATGCAATGCCTGTATATCGCCGAGCGACAACGGGGCGTCTTTTAGAGGCGTTCTTGACTTGGGTGGCAAGTTGTCCACAAGAAAAATTCTTTTATTAGGAGGTAATATGAGAACAATTATTAAACCATATGAAAGAGCTACTACTGATTATTCTAATGGTCAAAAAGTTTATTATCTAGCTGGAGGTACAGAAGCTCTAAGATTAAATTCTTCGGTTCCTTCTTCTTCAACTCTCGTTGATTTGTCTTTAGTGTTAGATAAAAGCCTTAAGTTAGAAAAGAGCATATTAACAATTGGTAATGGCGTAACTTTTACAGATTTGATTGAGTCCTCACTCGTTCCTGCAGCTATTAAGAAAAGTGCTCATTTTTGTGCATCTTTTGCAATAAGAAATGCGGCAACAGTTTGTGGTAATATAGCCACTTGCCGCGATGATAGCTATATGCTCCCGGTATTGTTGTCCTATGGTGCAGTTGTAAATTATGTT
>CAYYEN010000388.1:2229-3755 GCA_964470795.1 uncultured Spirochaetaceae bacterium
ATATAATCAAGCGCTTTCTACTTATATAAAAGCGGAAGCTAAAGGTTTAATCTTATCAATTACTCTCAATTGCGAGAAGAAAGTTGAAGTAAAGCGTATTGGCCTAACTTCATCCTCTCACGCAGTAGTAATAGTTGCAAGAAGCGCTGAGTTAATTGCTGTCGCAGTTAAAGGCTCAGGTGTGTTTGTCTCAGCTAACCTTGACTCCTTGATCGAGCAAATTAAATTTACAACAGATATGTTTGGTTCTGCTGAATATAAGGAATATCTTGTAAAAACGATTTGTGAAAAGTTAAGTAAGGAGCTTGCAATATGATTGAATTTATTTTGAATGGTAAAAGAGTTAGCCTCGATTGTGCTCCTGATAAAGTTTTAAGAGATATTCTTTATGAAGATTTTCATCTTTATTCTGTAAGAGATTCTGATGATAGAGAAGGCTTTGCTGGTAGCGATGTAGTTATCTTTAACGATATTCCACGTCCTTCTAATTTGATATTAGCCCTCCAAGCAGAAAATGCTACTATTAGAACTGCTGAAAGCCTATTAAACGGTAGAGCTATCAATGATGTACAACAAGCATTAGTAGACTCAGGTGTTGTTCAAAGTGCTTATAATTCACCAACTACTGCATTACTCCTTACTTGGTTACTTGAGAAAAAGCCTAATGCAAAAAGATGTGATGTAAAAGAAGTGCTTTCCTCTATCTTAATTAGAGATGCAGGGTATGAGCATTACTATCTTGCAGTTGAAAAAGTTCAAGAGTTGAGAAAGAGTGGGAAATCGAGTGTGGTAATGGCACCAGATTACCGCAAAGAGCTTAAAGTAATTGGTAAGCCAACTGGTAAGATTGATGGACCTGCCCTTGTTTCTGGTCAACCAATGTTTGTTGAAGATAAGGTGTTAGAAGGAGCTTATTGCTTAAAAGTGATGCGCTCTCCTTTTGCCTCAGCCTATATTGATGAAATTGATACTTCTAAAGCAGAAGCATTAGAGGGTGTTGTTAAAGTCTTTACTTACTTAAATACTCCTGATATCTATTACACCACTGCAGGTCAAGGCTTTCCTGAGCCAAGTCCCCATGATAAGAAACTTTTTAACCAAAAGCTTCGCCACTATGGAGACCGTGTTGCTGCAGTTGTTGCTGAAACAGATGAAATTTGTAAAAAAGCTATTTCTCTAATTTCTGTTAAATACACTCCTTTAAAACCTGTTTTAGATGTAATGGAAGCCAGCAAACCTGGTGCTCCTTTAGTTCATAACGGAAAAGTTACCTATGTTTGTGGTGCTCCTTCCGATCTTGAGGAATATAACAAAACATCTGATGCAAGAGACGGTGAAGTGATTTATGAATTCCCTCTTCATGGTGATATTCATAAAAACATTGCAGCTGGTGCTCACGGCGGTATCGGGGACATGGAGAAAGGCTTTAAAGAAGCTGATGTGGTAGTTGATGAAGTCTATGAAACTGACCAGATTCAATGTACTCCACTAGAGCCTCACGTTTGTTATACTTTAATTGAAAATGA
>CAYYEN010000389.1:0-3746 GCA_964470795.1 uncultured Spirochaetaceae bacterium
GCCGAATGTAAAAATAATTTAATGATTTCAACATATATAGACATTAATGAATCTCAAATTTATATTTATGCTTTCAGGGGATTTCTTTTTTTTGGGGGGAAATTCTTAAGGGTTTATATAAAAATTGGTTTGCGAGAGACAAAATTGAATTAATCAAGACAATTTTGACCGTAAATGAATTTTAGAGGTGCACTTTTTTTATTTCGATACTTTGATTGATTCAAAATAGCGAAATGATTTATAGATGGAGGCTATTTTGCAAAGTCGAGTATCGGCATTAATTGCCATGATTTTAATAAGTGCTGTTGTAGCTTTGGGGCAAAGCGCAGAAACAGGAAATCCTTTTAATAAGTATATGAGTCCAGAAGGTGGTGTTAACCCAATGTCTGGAACAGTGGCTTTGAGTAAGTCGCTAGCAAGTATTTCTGTTGGTCTTTTATCTGCTACTTATGAAATGGGCTATTCTGGAAGTGTTACAGAATATGTAGAAAATAAAAACGATATCTTCTCAACTGGCTGGGTTGGGTTAGGTTGGATGTTAGGACAAGCTAAAATTATAAGTGACAATAGTGGAACAATGTGGCTTGGAGATGATTCCTATTATTTAGTTACTCAAACAAATCTAAAATACAAGATATTTAATGATGGTAATCGGTGGTGGATTGAAAGTTTACCTTATTGGAAAGTAGAACAAAAAAATTATGTATATACTTCAAATTCAGGTAAACAATATACAATAATTAAAGGCTGGGTTTTAACAGATCCTTCTGGAATCAAATATTCTTATGGTGATTTAAATGATAATCTAGCTATAAAAGAAAGAAATGCAACAGAATATACTTTGTCGAATCCTGAAACATTCGGTATTGTTGGTGCTCAAATTAATGGAAAAGATTATTTATTTCCATCTGCATGGAATTTAAGTAAACAAGAAGACTTTAATCAAAATTATATCACATATGAATATGAACAAATCACAGAATTTGTTAAAATTGGTGAATATATAACAACGAATGCTTACACAAAAGAATGTTATTTAAGAAAAGTAGAGTCATCTCTTGGAGCTTCTATTGAGTTTTATACAGAATATAAAGGTGCTGAAATTCAATACAAAGATGAATTTATTGATAAAAGTGGAACACATGAAGCAAATGAAAATTCTCAACCTGATGCTTTTATTGATCCGATTCAAAGAAAATATTTATCAAAAATGGTGGTTAAAGGAATAGATAATAAAGCTTTGCAAGAAATATTCTTTTGTTATAAGCCCTTGAACATAAGAATTAATGGTCAAATTAATTCTAAATACGTAAAAAGACTATTAACTTCGGTGACTATTTATAGTGTTTCAAATAAGGCTCCTTCTGAAAAAATTGATGAAGAATTATATGAATATTATGATTATTCAGAAACGTCTTCATCTCAAGATCCAGAAAGCATTCCTGTAGGAGCAATTAAATCTATTACAGGGACAAATTGCGGAAAAGTTGAATATGAATATGAAGAGCAAGCGCTTGTAGAATTAGATAAAGATGGTTTACATTCAGAAACTATACCTATAGATAGTGTGAATATTGGGGTTTTAGAAGATGGAACTGTTTATGCTGTTGGCTTGTCAAATAAATCTCGGGGGGTTGTCTATTTTAGACAAAATGGTCAATGGAAGGAACAACAAGTATTAGAACAAGAATGTTGTGGATATCGATCCTTTTTTATTATGGGAGATAAAAATTGGTTTATTGCCGTAAATTGGACAAATACTATGGAATCCGATGATACAAAAAAAAGGTATCTTTATACGCCTTATGTTTGGAATGGAGAAAAGTGGATTAAAGATGGTGAATTTGAAAAATCAAGTTCAAGAGATTTCATTCAAGTTGGTCCAGGATATGTCTTAAAAGCTCATGTTGGAAGTGAAAAAATAACAATATCTATTCCTTGGAGTGTATGGAAAAAAGAGGGGTATGGAACGATATATGAAGAACCTGCTGATGATGATAAAAATGATAGAAATAGAGTTCACTTTTTTACGTCAAAGAATCATTTTGGTGTTTTTTATAAAGATAAATCGCCCTTTAATTCAGGGCTCTTAAAAATATTTTCTTTCTCGCATGATAAGAGTACAGTTAAAGAAACATACACTGATGATGATTTAGATGATGATAATCGATATGTTTTTTTAAATGATAATGTTTTAATAGGCGCAGAAGAAGGAAGGTTTTTTTGGTCAAACTCAACATCGTGTTTCCGTTGGAATGAAAAAAATATAGGGTGGGATCGTGAAAAAATAACTGATTTGCATATGATGAGAGGAGAACCTCATATTCAAGTTGTGGGGGATAATTATTATGCTGTAAAACATAATGATTTTGATGATATGACTTTGATAGAATATAATGGAAGTGATTGGAAAACTCCTTTCAAAAATAAAAATATGGTTCATCATCAAGATTTTGATATGAGAACAGAGGCTGAATGGAATGGGTATTCATCTTACAAAGATTTTTTTGTTGTCACAAGGCCAGCAATAGATAAACATTGGTATGGAAACACAATATATCCAGATGCAGAAGTTCAGTGGATAATGAAAGCTGACGATGGTTCTTGGGTATATAACAAAGAAAATCGTTATGGTAAGTATTCGAAGAAAAATATTGTTGTGGGATCTGATTGGTATATTGAGCGTGAATCAGGAAGGGCTTACATATGGGATGGATATGAATGGATGGAGGAATTTCTTCATCTTAATGTTGATGGAAAATTAAATTCGCTTCAAATAGATGAAGACGCAATGATACCTTTACTTGGTTCTTTTGCTAAAACAGAAGGTTATCCAGAAGATACCAGAATATTTTACAAGAAGAAAGATTCTTTCAAAAAGAAAATTACGGCTTTTTTTGTATCAAAAAAAATAGTAAGTGATCCAGTATTAGATAAAAAAAGTGAATTCGAATATATTTATCACGGGAAAATACAATCAAGTAAGTATCCTAGATATGATTTCACTACAGGATCCTCAATCGTAGAAGGATATATAATCACATTACCTGATAATGCAGGACAAATAGAAAAAATAATGTGTAGTGGAGATAAGGAGGGTGTTGCTCTTGGTTCAATTTGTCAAGAAAATATTTATAACAGTAATTATTCCCTTTCACCAACAAAAACAGTTTTAAGAGAATATAATCGATATCGAGGAGATGATAATCAATGGCCTCGTTTCATGTTCATTGATCGTTTAGAAAAAGAGTCCATAATTGTTAATGGTAAGACTACTACAGAAGAATTGACTTATTTTGATCAATTAAATGGTATGGTGAAATCGAAAAAGCTTTCTATTAATGGAACCCCTATTTCAGAAACTCATAATATATATGCAGCTGAAAAATATGATTATATGCTTAATGCAAATAGATTATCTGAAGTGGCTGGCTCTTACCAATGTGTTCCAACATGTACTGAAGGGAAAATAGTGTCTGGAACAGCTACAAGACTTGAAGAAAAAACAGTAAGAGATGAAACAGGGAAAGATTTTAGTAGAGTGAATGTTGTTGATAAGTGGGTTTATGCACCAATTACTGAGCGTAAATCAACATTCACGTTTGATTTTTATAAAAATACTCAAGATTCTGAGTGGGAAAAAATTGAATCTGTAACGAAATACCATAAATATTTACCAAGTGAATCTGTTGATCAATTGGGTCTAAAATCTTCATTGATTTATGAAAATAGTATACATAATCGAT
>CAYYEN010000390.1:0-3743 GCA_964470795.1 uncultured Spirochaetaceae bacterium
AATGTTATCACGCTGATGTCTATAAATATAATCTTCATTGTTTTTATGGAAAAAAGAATTAAAATAATAATGTTGAATTCCATGAAATTCAATTAACAAATTATTTTCTGGAATGAAAAAATCAAAATAATGTAATCCAATCTCCCATTCTTTAAAATATTTCTGTGTTTCAAAATAAAAATTTTTAGAAATTAACCATTCTTTTATTTTTATTTCTCCGATAGAATTATTTTTTGAACAATTTGGACAATATCCACTTCTTATTATTGCCGTTGGTTTTACATTTCTAATAAAGTCACATAACATACATTGAATAGTTATTTCAGTATTTATATCTACATATTCTGATAAAAGTTTAAACTTGTTTTTAAATTTTTTATTTAATTCATTGTTAAAAGCAACATGATCTTTTTTATTTTTTTGTCCAGAACAATAACAACAGCTGCAAGAACTATTATTTGTAATTAAATGCCCTACTCTCATTTTATTAACTCTACCACAATTATTGCAAGTAAATTCAACAGTATCGCCATAATTTCCATTATTTGAAAGTTTATCCATAAAAAAATAAATATTACTAGCTTCATTTTTAATTTTTTCTATAATAAATTCTCTATTCTTAATAGTATCTTTTCTAATATATTCACATTTTCTACAAAGTGTTTTTCTTCTTTTTCTAAATAATTCACCAGTATTACATATTATTTTATTATTACAATTAAGACATAATATAATGGAATTTTCATAAGAATTTTTCCCAGCATAAATAATTAGATAATTTTTATCTTTATATTTTTCCTTCATTTTTTCTATAAATTTATTTTCATTCAATTAAGTATAATTCTCCTTTAATATCTGACTGCTGATTACCGATTTTAAAGTCCTTAGGATTTAACCATAGACCATCTACTTTATTTTTTCTACTTTCGTAACCAAAAGGTTAAAGTAGCTTTACGGAGTTCCAGCAATTAAGAATCTTTTATTTTTCATATCATTTCTAATACGTACGCCAATAAGTCTAGCGTAATCTTGACCAAAGTTCCCATTTCCAATAATCTCTCTTTTTAAAAAAGGAAATCTTATCCATATATCATCCTGCAACTTTTCTTTAAATATTTTTGCACCCTGTTCTTTCTTCGGTGCGCAAATAAATAATTTAATGCCGGGACGTGTAATACAAATTTGATATAATATTAATATTACTAGGAATGTTTTACTGTATGCACGAGGAGCTGTTACATAAACCTTAGATTTTCTTGAGCACTCTCTCATCGTGAATCTTTGAAAGTATGCCAATTTAAACTTCGTATTGTAGGGCTGGATTAAGTCAATATATAAGTCTGGATATATTGAAATTTTTCTTGCTACAGCCTCTACAAATTCTCTATTATTATCAACATATTCTTTTGTTAACATTACACCTTTTCTTAATTTTATATCTCCTCTAAAAAATTCTTTCTTTTCAAGAGGGGTGTCTATGTGAACCATATCTAAAATATCGTCTGGTTCAAAGATTTTTAATTCTTTAAATTTATCCATAATTTTCACCGCCTATTTCGGGAGCAAACTCTTCAATTTCATCACTTTCTGGTTCATTTAATTCATTCTGTATATCTCTTGCATATTGTTCATCAATTAAATCTTTTGAAACTTTTAATTGTTCAATTCTTTCCTGTATTTCCTCAGCCATACCATTCTCTTTTATATAAAGATTTTGTACCCAACCAGAGTACTGTTTGAGAGTTTCATCAATAATGTCTTTAACTTCTTCTTGATAATACTTATTCAACCAACCAGAGTCTTCTAAATAAGCAAATAGCTCACCTAATGAGTCAAAATCTTCACCACTTTCTGAACTTTTTGGTGTAAAGTTAGCTGATTTAGATAACATATCATAAGAACGGACGTCTTTGTCTATGTCTCCGCCGGCTCTTATTTTATCTTCAATTCTTAAAGCTATCTTGCAAAGCTTTTTAGCTTTATCTTCTTGTTCTGAACCAACAACAGATTGGGTAGAAACAATACCATTATAAAGGTTATCTAAATATTCTAGATCGCCCTCGTCGTAGTCAACACCCCATCTTTGTCTCTTTTCTCTTAATTTTTTCTTTTTTAATTCTGGAATTGCATCTTCTACACGCTCTTCTTCTTTTAATTTTAAAAACATTACATTGTATGTTTCCCATTCTAATGTTTCATACTCTTTATCTTTAAACATTGAAACATAAACACTAAAGGCATCAAATCCGTTTCTTTCATAAAGTTCTTCCCATTGAGATGGAAGAAATGGGATATCTAACCATTGGCAAAGCTTATTTACAACTCTCCATCTTTTTTCTTTAGGAGCGTTGTTAACTGCTCTGTTCGCACATTCTCTACAAATTGTTGAAAATTGTTCTTCAAATAATTTTGATTTTGTTGGTAAGAACTGTATTAAACTTTTTTCTACATTACACTTAATACAACGCCTAGGTTTCGCCATTAGTCTCACCACCATTATTATTATTACTAACTTTCTTTGCATCCTTATTAAATTCAGAAACTTCTATAAATAATAACCCCATATCTTTTTTAGCTTTATTATTTTTTATTTTTTTCCAATTGTTGAAGACTATGTCGGCAATAAGTAAATTATCTTGTTTTTCATCAATATCTAACATTAACATAGATGCCGCCCCAACAAAGTCCATCATTGTAAAGTTTTCAAAAGCTTTTTTTACTTTTCTTTCCAAAGAAAGATTTAAATTTATTTTCAATCTCTCACCACCTTAAAACAATAAATCTTTTTCTTCTACGTAATTTAATAATATATTTCTTAATAATTTTGGATTAACTTCATAAATTTTCATTTTTCTTACTTCCAAAATATCATCTTCATCAAATGTTTCTGCAGACATTAGACTTAATTGTTTTGTAGTAAACCTTTTTATTCTATCGCATTTTTTACAATATGAGGTTAATCCATCTTGAGATGTTTTTTTCTTATGAAAAAAATCATTAGTTCTTAATAACTCCTCGCCGCAAATACAACAAGGTTTCCATAGTTCTATTTTATATTTTTTATTGTACATTTCTAAGTCTTTCTCTGCGGCGAAAGCTATGTTTTCTACAATATCTTTATATATTTTAGAAATATAATATTGAGATCTTAGTGTCCCAAATCTTAAGTTAACTTTTTCAGCAACCTCTTTATTAAGATAACCTTTGGTTTTTAATGTTAGTATTAATGCTTGTTCTATATTAATACTTGTAAGATTAACATAGTATTTAAGCGTTTTCTTGAGAGCCGCTCCAATACTTTCAAATGAATTGTCATTTATTATTAATTCTTCATATTTAGATATTAATTTTTTAATATGTTCTGGATTAGTAAAAGAAAGAAGTCTTTTACCCTCAGCAGCAAAATTATTATCAAAACCATTATCACCATATAATCCCCTAGGCTCAATATTAAAGATTGTTTTTTTGAAGTTATCTGGGAAGTAATTAAGATAACTTTCTTTCTTAAATCTTTTTTGTACAAATATGTCTTTAAGAGAATATTGCTCTCTTCTTAATTCAATTATTTTATGTTTTAAATGATATTTTTGTACATCGGTCAAATTTTCATTATTCTTTAATGTTTCTTCTAGACCATCTATTGTTTTCCATAGTTCAGTCATATTTGGAATATTAGCATCTTTTTCTCTCTGTTATGTTATTTAATTATTCGTTAAATAATTAAAGAACTGCTTATTTAATAA
>CAYYEN010000391.1:0-3743 GCA_964470795.1 uncultured Spirochaetaceae bacterium
TGGCGGAAGTTGGCTCCGCAGCGCGCGGGACTGTCGCGTGGCATATCGTAGCAACGGCGCGCCGGTGAGCAGCGACTTCGGTTTTAGAGTCGCAAGAACAGTAAATCCAGAAGATTAAGAGCACAAAAATATTGAGGTGATTTATTAGAAATTTCTGTATATGTAGGTCTGCTTTTAGAAAACAACACGTAGTACTTGTTCTAACCCACTCGAATTCGAGGGGTTTTACGGAGGGGTGAAAATAATGGAAAAGACGCTCAAAGTTAAAAGCTTTTTGTGTGATGGCAAAAGAGTAAACTTAAGAGAACCAATATCTATTTTAGTAAAGAACAACATAGTGAATTTTGTCACTGCAGAAAATAGCGCGTACGGGGTTTATGTTTCTGATGCTACCGAAGAAGGAATTAAAAAAAAGATAATCGAAAGACTTTGTTATTTGTATAAAGGTTTTGCAGAGGTAACGGATATCAGCTTATTGATGTTTTTGGATTCATTCACTGACCCAATTCTTCTTACAGGAATGCTTCGGAATTCTTGGTTGTCTAACATAGAAAGTGTAGTTCCAGAGAACGAAAAATCTTAGCATGAGGAGTTGTTTAGCTATGAAAGACATCGATTCTTTGTACCAAAATTTGAAGAGCGACATCGAAAAAATGGAAAACGAAAGTCTGCAATGGAGATTGTTTCTTAATTTTAGAAAGAAAGTTCATAACTACTCTTTTTTGAACACCCTTTTTATCTACTGGCAACGCCCGAACGCAACACTTGTGATGGGTTTTAATCAATGGAACAGAATAGGAAGGCATGTAAAGAAAAACGAAAAAGGAATAGCTATCCTCGCTCCTATGCTTTACAAGGTAAGACCATCTGACCCTTCGGAAGAAGTAAGAACCATTCTTAAAGGATTCAAAACAGTATACGTATTTGATATCTCCCAGACAGACGGAGATGAATCTAAGATACCGGTAGTATCAAAAGGTTTAGATATTGAAATAGACGAATTACTATATACAAAACTCAAAGATGTCTTCGGAAAACATGTAGAGATAACAGAAAATGTTGGTAATAATCTCGGAACAAAAGGGTATATGCTTAGCTCTAACGGAAAGGCTTTAAGTATATCTGTAAACCCGAACTACAGTGTATCACAAAAGATAAAGACACTATCGCATGAAATGTCTCATTTTTTCGACAGCGAGAACCCCGGCTTTGCACACCTTTCAAGCCAAGACAAAGAGTTTGTTGCAGAAAGCTCTGCATATATGTTCTTAGACTTCCTCGGAATTGATGTATCAGATTACAGCCTTCCTTATATAAAAAGCTGGATCAAAGATGACATGGCTGTGTTTGCAAAGCTTGCTGGGAGGGTAGAAAATGTTTATTCGAAACTTATCGAAAGCTGCGATAACTTTATTGAAGGGGTGTCTTAAGATCGTGACATTGACAATAATTCTTCCGATGTTCGTATTCTCTGAAATTTTGAAAATTACTTTAGAAGATGCACATTATTTTCCTAAAAGTTTACCAGGCAAAATATATAAGTACATTGTATGCTTTGCAATAACATCTTTCTTCTTTCCGTGGCTGTTTTTATCTACAGCTTTGCAGTTTGATTACTCTAATTTTGAAAACTAACGTAACCAGGAGGTGTGCTTATGAGTGTATTTGATTCTTTAGGAGAAGTGTCACTGTTGTATTTGAAGAGAGTTCTCTTATCTGCAAAAGGTTGCTCAGAAATCGTTATCGAAGAGACAGAGAAGTTGGCTGATCTCGTAAACATAGCAGAACACATTGTTGGGAGCCGGCTTTTTGAAGATGGCCTTTTGTTAAGTGATTACCCATACAATCTGAAACTGCTTATAGAAGGCATAGAAAAAGAACTATCTTCACGAAACAAAAGCCGCAACAAAGAAACCCTTTTCACGAAGTATGTTGTTAAGAATGACTACGAAAACACATTCTCAGCGAAAGATGAAGGCGTTGTTTCTTGTGAAGATATCCCTGATAATGCAACATGGGATAAGAATAAAAGAATGTGCGCTGACGGAACCGGTAGAGTGTGGTTAAGGCTAAAAGAAGCGAGTGATGCGTGATGGACACCACTTGTTTCATCTACGAAGAGAAAATAATGACTGCTCTCGTGAGATCAAAAAAGATTCTAAAGAAACTTAGAAAGAAAATGCCGAATTCTGATGAATATCATGATCTGAAGAAAGAGCACGCAAAACTGTGGGTTGCTTTGGATATACTAATAGACGATTATAGTAACTATAGAAACTGTGACTGATAAAAATAAGGTGGTGTTTGTATGACTTGTGACTCATGCAATGGCTGTTTGAAAAATAAGAACAGTATCGATGGCAGCTGGTTTACTACTGACTCTTTGAAAATTTCTGTAGAAAAATTAGACTCAGTATTGTCAAGTACTCAGAAAAATCCCAATGTCTCAGTATTGTCAAGTAATACTAAAAATCCCAATGTCTCAGTATTGTCAAGTAACAGGAAAAATCCCGATACCGAGTCTGGAGCAGAAGTAGTCGATGTAAAAATTGTCCGTGTACAAGACGCATACAAAGTCATAATGCGAATCTGCGTTGTGGGTGACCCTGTAACTATCTTCGATACAGAATTCGACTGGAAGTTTTCTGAATGTGCCCTTACATCTCTGTGCGATCTGATAGACTCGGCAGTTGCAACTACTCGCTTTCCTGCTGGAAAAGAAGTAGACTATATAAAGTATGCAGTGCATGCCATAGTAAGGAACGCAGAAAGGCACTACAAAACAGCAGTTGTAGACAAACGCACCATAGACGATGTAGTCGAAGAAGTAAGGGCTTTGCTAAACAAGAAAAACGCTGCATATGGAGACTCAAACTTAGACAAACACGGTCTCGATGGTATAATCGTGCGTATGAGTGACAAACTTGCGCGTATCGAGAATATACTTAAAGGCGTAGATGCCTGCGACGAACAAGCAAAAGATACGTGTATCGACTTAATCGGATACGCAATACAGCTGCTTCGAAGAATATAACACCCCCCCACTTCCCTTGAATATCGCCTGCGAAAGCAGGCATTTTTTATTTGCACAGTGCGTGAGAGTCGAATAAACCGCCTATATATAATAAGGTTACCTTTTTTTATTATAGACAAAAACATATAATGGTCAAGGACTCGGAAAACGGCTTCCAGAGCGTGTCGCAGTGGTTGGAAGCAGAAGGCTGCACGGCTCTAAACCTTCCCTTAATTGTACGTTCATCTTCTGTTATTCGAAAAGTTTCAAATAGAAAAACGCCAATAAAGTGACTAACATCTAAAACCCGCTATTGGAGCCGCTTTGAGACGTCAGAAAAATCGAACAGCTTTTTATTGTAACATATCCGTTCTTTCGTTGTAAAGGTTGACGTGGTATTATATCCGCGTCGAAGAAAAATTGGCGACCCTTCGGCGTACAGACAGCCCAGCAGTCGCACTGGGCAGGAGGGTGTATGGATACAAGGAAAAAATTGGTTGCAACGCTAAACGGCGTTGTGCAGGTAACTCTGCACACGCCATGTGATACATACGGGGGTACAGAGATGTACCCAGAAAAATACTCCTTCCAATACATCTGTATTGGAAGAAGTATCGTTTTCTCCGCTCTGCCGAAGCGTTTCGACAGGGTGGAGCTGCAGCGAGAGCTGCAGCAGACGTTCGGCTGCTTCCTGCAGCTGGACATCGACAACCGTGAGCACACCGGGTCC
>CAYYEN010000392.1:0-3741 GCA_964470795.1 uncultured Spirochaetaceae bacterium
AGGCATCCGGTAAAGTTATAGTATTTTTTTTGTATTTTTCAAATAAGAAAGGAACCCTTCGCAGCCTTCAAGTACATCGCGGTAGGTAAGTTCAAAATTATTTGTGTACCAGGGATCTGCAATATCGCCCTTGCGTGTGGTAAAATCAAGGAGAAGATGCATCTTGCCTTCTGTATCTTCCCCTAAAATCCTTTTCATGTTAATCAGGTTATGACGATCCATGCCTATAAGATAATCGTAATCTTCATAATCATCGATCGTGATCTGCCTCGCCCTTTTCCCGCGGCAGGAAATTCCCTTTGCATTGAGTATTTTCACTGTTCCAGGATGAACGGGGTTTCCTAATTCCTCAGTACTTGTAGCAGCGGATTCAATGTGAAATTGTTCAGCGATCCCTTTTTTTTGAAACATGTCTTTAAATACAAATTCTCCCATCGGGGATCTGCATATGTTTCCGTGGCAAATGAAAAGCACTCTAATGTTATCCATCCGTATACCCTTATTGTCTTATAGTATGATAAAAAGAGATGGAAATGCAAGTATTCCATTATGTTAGTAAGTCACCAAAGGCAGTGTAAAAGACTTTAAAAAAAAATAAAATGTGCTACAATAATAACCATGATGGGTTTAACCAGAGGAGGATTAACACGTCCAGATGATCTCAATACTAGTATTGAGTATATAGTATCTATTTATTATAGGAGTTCATTATGAAAGTAATAAAGATTAATACTAGAATTATTTTATGTACAATGATTCTTTTGGTGTGTTCAGCTTTTTCTTTCGGGCAAAGTGCTGATTTTTTTACTGAGGTTCTGGAAGCCGAAAAAACAACCTGGGAACAAGCTGTATTTCTTGTGTTGGGCGGCAGCGAAAGAATTGCAATTGAAGCAGCACCAGCAGACGCCTGGCAATCATTTACAGATAGCGGATGGTTTACAAAACTTCCAGATCCAAAATCTCCAATTACAACTGCTCAATACAGCTATATAATTAGTAAGGCATTTAACGTAAAAGGCGGATTATGGTATACCCTGTTTAAAAGTCAGCGGTATTCATATAGAGAATTGGTTCATAAAGGTGTAGTACCTGGATCTTTCGACCCTAGTTCAGCAGTAAAGGGAACAGAAGCCTTAAAAATAGTTGACAAGGCAATATCCTTGTTTCCTGTAAATAATGTGGAGGATAAATAAAATGAAAAACAAATCTATTATACTTTGCATAATTTTAGTTCTATGTATAGCTCTTCCACTATCTTCAGTAGATTTTGGTTTAAATATCGGGAATATAAGCGATTTTTCAATCTATATTCAAAATGAAATTAATCAGACTAACACAGCAACTTTATGGTTTACTGCGCCTATTAAGGATTTTTCCTTTGCAGCTTCTGTAGTGTATAAATTTAATTACTACTGGAACCCTGTAAATTCTGTTATTAGGCCGTATCAATTTGATATTGGGAATCTTGAGTTCTCAGGGATCCTGGAATTACCGGGTAAAAATCCGAGCGGTATTAGATTTGATGTTGGGCGAATCCAGGCACAAGACATTACAGGAAAGATTTTTTCTGTAAAAAGCGATGGTTTGAATGCAGCATGGCTGTATAATAACATAACCATCGGTGTGCAGTCTTATTATACCGGGTTAACACTCAAGAATAACAGCTCTATAATCCTTTCTGCTCAGGATGCAGCTGATAGAAAAAATAACGCTGTTGTTTTTGCATCTCCCCGATTGGTCTATTCAGCATATGCATCTTTCCAAGAGTTATTTTTACTTCAGAATATAAGCGTTGAATTCTTAGGACAAAATGATCTTCGAGCAGACGCGGATCAGGCTGTTAACACGTATTATGGAACTGTTCTTTTTTCCGGTCCTTTGATTTCAACACTGCGCTATTCTGCAGGTACCAGTTTAGGCATATATCAAAGCGGGCAATCCAGCTTGTATGGACAGCTCATAACAGCAAGCCTTTCTATGCGTATTCCAGAAAAGGCTGTGAATCTATCTTTGATCGGTATTTTTACCCCGTCGTGGGGTAATGACAATCCAATCGGATTTGTACCTGTAAATTCACAGAGTGTATCAACAGTTCTTCCTGAAATTAAACACGATACGGTATCCCTTATAGGATTTGAGAGCTTGTTTCAACAAAGTTCTGTTTTTTCACATGGATACAAAGCCAGCGGATACTTAAACAAGACCTTGGATAGTTTTGCCTTACCTGTTCTCGATCCATCTAAGCCAAATTTATTTATAGGAGCAGAACTTTCCGCCTATGGTAATTTCGTCGTCAGCAGCGAGTTCAGCTTTATGTATTCAGCAGGACTATTTGTGTTTAATCCATTTTCGATTTATGAAGGGGTAAATATATTGCCTATTAGGGTAGCACTTTCAGCAACCTTGAAGATATAGAGATAGTTCAATATACATCAAATATCTCTATAGTGTTCTATAAAAGTGTAAAAGAATTGGTAAAATGGCTCCAAACCCACTGTATTACTGTTTTTGTGTGATACAATTACAATAGGTTTGGAAGTTTTAAGTGTAGAATAATCATGTACTTGCATGGTGTATTAGGATAGAACCAAAACCGGGAGGTTTCTATGAAAAAACAAATAATTGCAATCTTATTGATATGCAGCACAATTTTTCTTTTTGCTGATGATGCTCTAATTAAGAGCGTAAAGGGAAAGGTAGAATACAGCAGCGATGGTCAAACATGGTTCCCTGCTGAACCTAATCAGGTTCTCAAAAAGGGTGATTTTATTTCCACGAGTTTTAAAAGCACCGCTGTTATTGTTGTAAACGGTTCAATAATTAACGTTAAAGCTCTTACCCGTATGTCTTTGGATGAATTAACTACAACTGCGAGCGGTCCTCAAACTGAATTGTATCTGGTTTCTGGTAAGGTTCAGGTAGAAGTAAAACCTTCTGCTAAACAAGAAGTCACTACCTTTAAAGTAAAAAGCGCTATGGCAACGGCTTCTGTTCGAGGTACAGGTTTTGAATTTGATGGTGAAAACCTTTTAGTTAATCACGGTTCAGTTCTTCTAATGAATAACTTTGGCGTTTCCAGATCTTTTAATGGCGGCGATTTTGGCAATTCCGGAAAACGAGGAAAAATGCTTCCTCCTGTGGCGGTTAAAAAACCTGCCGCAGCCTTACTTAATGCAGATTCCACAGATAATGATGTAGATAATGCTGCACAGCAGATGGGGAATAGTCCATTATCAGGATCAAATGAACTGCTTACTTTTGCTGCAGCCTTTGCCCCTGATGCAGGTTCGTCTCCAAAGCCGGATGATCTTTCTACTTCAAATGGCGCCAGCAATGTAGATACTGCAATAGTTCTCATAACAGTTCAATAAGGAGGATATTATGAAAAAAATACTTTTACTACTTGCAATAGTTTTTTTACTCTTTGTATCTTGTGATGGCGGCTTCATTCTTCTAGGATCAAGTACCGTAAACGTAGAGGTTGCTCCTTTCCTAAGTCCTGTAGAATATGATAATGACGCCTCCAGAGCTGTTCTTCCCCTATTCGGTCAATCAGTAACATTGAAAGTCGAAGCCCCGGATATGAAACCAATGTCAAAGCCTCTTTTGCAGAATCTTGCTTCTAAAAAATACTCAGGAAGTTTGGCGCTTCCAAAGGGTAAGCAGTATACATTTACAATTGACGCCAGGGATATTTCAGGAAAGGCCTATGTAAGAGGATCTGCTACTAAAACAGTTGTA
>CAYYEN010000393.1:0-1236 GCA_964470795.1 uncultured Spirochaetaceae bacterium
CCCTACGCCGATCCGCGCACCCGCTACGCAGCCGCCCTGGCCGAAGAGCTGGCCATGGCCGGTTTCACGCCCTACGACTTCCCGGTCAATCAGTCTGATTTTGAGCTGGGGCAGTACAGCAGCGTGGCCACGATGGCCATGATGGCTGGTAGCGCCAGCGTGCATGTTGAAAGCGTGGAGGCAGGCAGCGCCAAGGTGCGCGCCAGCTTCTCGCCAGACAGTCAACCTGGGTTCCCGGCGCAGGCCATGGAAAGCAAGGACTTCACCTTCCCTGTCCCGGTGGGCATCCTGGAAGGAAAGTTCGATGACGTGGTTGGTGAAATCACCGCGTGGCTGGCGCAGTTCGGCACGGCGTTTGACCATGTGACCCTGCCAGCGTTTGGCTCCAAGCTGGAAACTGACGGCGTGAACAAGCACGATGCCGCTGACATTGCCAAGCGCATCCGTCAAGACATTAAGGCCATCTTACCGCCCGGGTTCAAGCCGAGTTTTATCAGCGTCAAGACCAGCAAGTACAGCATGGGGCAGTCGATCCGAGTGAGCATTAAAGAGCTGCCGGAAAACTTCCCGATGTATCAGTCGGAGCCAGCAGGAAACAACTATGGCGATAAAGATTACCGACTTAGCGCCGATGCGATGGCCCTGCAAAACGCCCTGACGGCAATTGGCAATTCGTACCGCTACGACAACAGCGACTCGCAAAGCGATTACTTCGATACGAATTTTTATTATTCGGTCGAATTTGATATGGATTTGCGTGACGCCCAAAAGGAAAAGGCCAAAGCTGCACAGCAAAATTCCGCTGCATCTGCCATTGAAGCGATGCAGGAAATTCCAATCGAGAAGCGAACCGATAGCGTTTACCAGCTGGACGGCACCGATGAATTTAAGTCGTGGCTTGCCAAGGAAGCCGAGGCATCGATCCATGGCGATGCGTACAGCGTGGATCAGGCGTACAGCCCATTCGCTACAGCCGTGGCTGTGGACAAGGCTGTGGGCACCATGGGCGCAAGTGTCAGTTGGGCCAAGGATGGGGGCTGGGGAGTCGGTACGATCAAGCGAGATGGTGCCGTGGTCGCGCGGATTGAAATGGCAAGCGATGGCAAGGCGGTTGCGTACATGGGTGCCAGCGGCCAAGTTCGCCCGACTTATCAATTCACTGGCTCCAATGGAGATGTAAGCACCTACGACCTGCCTGCATTCGATGCCGACGGAGCAGCGTCGTCAATTGAAAAG
>CAYYEN010000393.1:1336-3732 GCA_964470795.1 uncultured Spirochaetaceae bacterium
CCGGTAAAACCAATGATCCAAATGAACAAACAGTGAACGAAACCGAAGCAATCGCGCAAGAGCTGCGCCAGCTGGCCGATGGATCGGAAACAGACCGCAAGGCGTTTGGCGCAAAGCTGGATGCGCTGGCTGACCGTGCAGAGGCTATCGGTGCTATGGAAGAGTTGGATGCTCTGCTGAATGCTGCTGCCGACAAACTGACTCAGATTTTGAAGAGGGACGCAGCAAATGTCGCTTAACTTCCGTGAAAAACGCGCCCTGCAAGCCACTATTGACGAAAACCTGGATGCGCTTGCGCAGGGGTCTATGGGCTTCCGTGAGAAGCGCAAGGCACAGCAGTCTGTTGACGATGCGCTGACGAAGTTGGGCGGTGGCATGACTGCTACCAAGCCAGCGGACGATGGATTGTCGCGCATTAACGCTGCAATTGACGCGCTATCGCTTGATGGCTGGAAATTCAATGGCAGTGGAATTTCTGCAACGAAGTCGATTCAAGGTGAAAACTTTGAAATCAGTGTGTCTTTCAAGCAAGATGGCGGCGTTTACCTGGACGCAGCTGTTTCTGTTGGTAAAACTAATCTGGTTAGCAATTTTCCTTCACCGGGTCAAAAATCTGTCTATAGCGAATTTGGACGTGTTGCGATTGAAGAGGGTGTTTCTCCTTCTGAAATTGTCGCTGCTGTATCGCGTTTGATAGCCAGCGATGGAGCTGACACGGACACCAAACCAGCAGCAGGCAGCTTGGATGTATCGGGCATTAAGGCGCGCTTCACGGCTGAAACCGTGATGGACGTACCGGCAAACTGGGTTGTGATGAATGCGCCACGCCCTCTGCTGGGCACCAAAACACTGGAAGGTGGGCCATTTCTGTCTGGTCGGTTCTATGCCGCGATTGACCCGGCAGATAGCGCTGCTGCTGCATTCGTTGCTGAGAACGTAAAGCTGGATGCGCGAGTGGTACTGCAAGGCATTGGTGAATCTTTGCAGGCTGAAATGGCTCTTGTCGATAACAAGTATGCCGATCGCTACAGGGATGAGTACAAAGGCGATGAGTTGTTTGACATCCTCTCGCCTCAAATCAACAAGCTGCAAGATAAAACCGTCGATGACCTGGAAGCCATCATTGCGCGCGCGCGTGGTGGCGCTGGTTCTGGGTCGAGTGTTGCCGCGCCCAATGCTGGCACTGCAGCTGCAGAAAGCCCCTTCACCCCGCTTATTGCTGGCCAGTTCAACCAGCTACCCATCCCCGACTTCATTAAGCGCCTTGAAAGTGCCTATGAGGAAGAGGAATCGCTGGACAAAGCCAAGCAAGCCGCAATCCAGTACCTTGAAGCCAACCGGGCAGCATTGGAGGCAGCGTAATGCAAGTGGACAGTCTCATTCAGGCTGTCCGCGAAGCCGCTACGATCAATCAGGTCGTGGCGGTTTTTCGCGTTGACAGTGCCAAAGGTGCGTATGTGACCGGCAAGGCCGTCGCAGTTACTGGGTATCACGGCACCAATGCAGACTTCGATAATTTCAGCTTGGACTTTGCACCGGAAGGTGGGATTTTCTTCACTGACGAAAAAACCCATGCCATGGCATACGGGCGCAATATCAAGACTGCCGACCTTGCGCTTCGCAGCCCATACGTGGTTGCAGGTGCCGAGATTCCAGAGTCGCACGATCAGCAGGACATTATTGCCGTGGTGCAGGAGGCAAAGCGTGCAGGCCACGACAGCGTGGTAATCACGAACATGCGCGACCATGGCTCAATATCGAACACGTTCATTGTGTTTTCTGGCGATCAAATAACACTGCATGAATCCAAGTCAGCGCAGGCGGATCAGCAAGAACCAGAAGCGCCAGCCGACCTACTCGGTGGCCAGCCGACCGCGTTCACCATCATCCCGGAAGGCCGCGACAACCAAGTCAAGACCGCCAAGGGCACCAAGGTGAGCACAAAGTTTGCCGTGGTCGAGGTGTCCGACTTGATTGTGAGCCACGACGAACAAGGCGGCGAGAATCCGTTGTACCCCCAGGTGCTGCAGCCGCGCGACCGTGGGCGGGCATCATCGCAAGCGTGGGTGCATAAAACCAGCAACGACCTTGACCCGGACATGCTGGGGCGCACGCGCCGCGCTGACACGGGAGCGCCCATCGTTGGCCCTGACGGCATCGTAGAGTCCGGCAATGGCCGCACCATGGCCATACGCACAGCCTACAGGCAGGGCCGGGCCGACGATTACCTGGAATGGCTCTTGGAAGAGGCAAGCACCTTCGGCTTGAACCCCGCCAAGATCAAATCCATGCGCGAGCCCGTGCTGGTGCGCGTGCGAACGTCTGAGGTTGACCGCGCAGCCTTTGCGGTGGAAGCCAACCAAGATGACAAGCTGGCGATGACGGCCACCGAGAAG
>CAYYEN010000394.1:0-3731 GCA_964470795.1 uncultured Spirochaetaceae bacterium
TCTAAAAGCGTAGTAGTTGCAACAGGATGTAGAGAGCGAACAAAGGCTCAAGTGTGTATTCATGGCAATAGGCCTTCTGGTATCTTTAATGCGGGAACAGCACAAAACCTTGTCAACTTACAAGGGGTAATGCCTGGTAAAAATATAGTTATTTTAGGCTCGGGAGATATTGGGTTAATTATGGCAAGAAGGCTAACGCTCGAAGGTGCGAAAGTGCTTGGAGTGTATGAAGCAAAGGCAACGCCAAGTGGACTTGAGCGAAATATTCATCAATGCTTGGAAGATTTTAACATTCCACTACATCTTTCTTGTACCGTTACTAAAGTTATTGGGGATGAGAGAGTAGAGGCTGTAGAAGTGGCAAAGGTTGATGAGAGAATGACTCCCATCTCTGGTACAGAAAAGATTATCCCTTGCGATACTCTAGTTTTATCAGTTGGGTTAATTCCTGAAATAGAATTAATTAAGCCCCTTAACTTAAAGCTTAATAGACGAACTCAGTCTGTTGAAGTTGATCAATATGGAGAGACAAGTTTAAAGAACCTCTTTATTGCGGGTAATGCTCAGATGGTGTTTGACCTTGTCGACTATGTAAGTGAGAAATCGAAAATAGCGGGTGCAAAAGCGGCTAAAGTCGCCCTTAAAGAGACTGAAGACGTAAGGGCCGTTACAGTTGAAAGCCAAGGCGATATTCTTTTTGCCTCCCCTAATAGGATTACCTTAGATAGTAAAAGTGTAAAGCTCTTCTTTCGAAGTGCTAAAGATATGAAAGACTCCACTCTAACTATATCTGATGGTTCTAAAGTTATAAGAGAGATTAAATACTCTTCTCTTCTCCCGCCAAAGATGGAAAGTGTGGTGCTTGCTCTTAACCAAATAGAGTCTGATAAAATTACACTAAGCTTAAGCGAGGATAAATAATGGAAGTAAAAAAACTTGTTTGTATAAATTGTCCAAAAGGTTGTCATCTTACTTGTAACTTGGAAGATTTAAGTGTAGAGGGCGCCTCTTGCGAGAAAGGAATTGAGTACGCAAGGGAAGAATTAACAGCACCTAAACGTAATTTAACCACGACCTTAGCGCTTAGTGAGCGTATGTTAAAGCTTAATGGAAGAGCAAGACTTCCTATTATTTCCAAAGAAAAGGTTGATAAAGCAAAATTATTATCCCTTTGTCTCGCTCTTGGTAATATAATCATAGATAAAGAGGTGAAAATGGGACAAGTTGTTGCCACTATTGAGAATATAGACTTTCTTGCCTCAATTAGCTTAAAAGGAGAGGAAAATGCTTGAGGATAAGTTAACTCTGACTTTTGATTGTGGGACTCAGAGTGTTAGAAGTATTCTATTTGATTAAAAAGGATGCTTGTTGCACATCTCAAAATATGCTTTTCCCAATCCCTATTATTCCCACTATTCTGGGTGGGCAGAGCAGGATGCAACCTATTGGTGGTATTCACTTGCAGAAAGCGCGAAGAAGCTAAAACGGGAGATTAGTGAAACTTTATTTGATAAAATAGAATCAGTCTCGGTAACCTCTATGAGGGATACTTATATACCATTAGATGAACATTTTATGCCCCTTCGTGCCTCCATCCTTTGGCTCGACCAACGAACCGCAAAATGTGAAGAGAAGCTAAAGTTTTTTCCAGAGCTTGCGTTTCGGTTGGTTGGGATGAGAAAAGCTGTTCAAGAGACAAGACGCGCAAGTGTAAGCAACTGGTTGATCGAGAACGAGAAAGAGAATTGGAGTAAGATGCGCTACTGGGCAAGTTTAGCGGCTTGGTTTAACTATATGCTGACAGGCTCTCTTGTCGATAGCATCGGAAACCAAGTAGGGCATATTCCGTTTAACTACAAAGAAAAACGTTGGTTAAGACCTAACGAATTAAAGTTTGGTATTTCTCCAGTTCCACCAGAAAAGCTAGTTCCTTTAGTACCCTCTGGTACTGTTATTGGAGTGGTTAATAAGAAAGGAAGTCAATTTACAGGGCTAAAAGAAGGGGTTAAGGTAGTTGCAACAGGAACTGATAAAGGGTGTGAAACCTTAGGCTCTGGTTGTATAACTGATAAAATGGCAGCGCTCTCTTTTGGCACTACGAGTACAGTTCAGCTATCTACTAAAAAGTATGTAGAGCCTCAAAAGTATTTGCCGTCCTATCCTGCTATAATACCGGATAGATATAACCCTGAAGTGGAAATCTTTAGAGGCTACTGGATGATAACCTGGTTTATTAGAGAGTTTGGAGCTAATGCGGTAGAAGAGGCACGAATAAAGGGTGTCTCGGTTGAAGAAGTCCTTAATCAGAGTATTGAGAAGATTCCTCCAGGGTGTGAAGGCTTACTCTTACAGCCTTATTGGGGACCGGGGTTAAAGATACCAGAGGCTAAAGGCTCTATTATAGGCTTTTCAGATTACCATACTAAAGACCATGTGTATAAAGCTATTATTGAAGGGATTAACTATGGCTTAATGGATGGACTTGATAACGTCTCTAAAAATGCTAAAACAGAGGTTAAAGCAATTGTTGCAAATGGCGGTGGGGCGAGAAGTAAAGAAATTTGCCAGCTCACTTCTGATATGTTTGGCTTACCGCTTTCAGTCTGTCAAACTACTGAAACGAGTGGACTTGGCTCTGCAATTGCTTCTTTTGTGGGCACTGGTCATTTTTCAGGTTATGAAGAAGCGGTCTCTCAAATGGTTCACTATAAGTATACCTTACAGCCAAATGAGAGAAATCAAAAACTATACTCAAGGCTTTATAAAGAGTACTACTTACCTTTGTATTCACAATTGAGGCCGTTATATAAAACTGTTAGAAAAATCATAGAGGAGAATTGAAATGAGTAAACCTTATAAGGGCTTTGAGCCAAAGTGGTGTTTAAAGAAGGCACCGGAAAAAAGTTATAGATCTATTTTTAAATGGGGAGACCCTGAAGAGTATAAAGTTCCTAAAGAAACACTTTATAAGATGTTGAAATCGACTTTTAAACTTGATGATGATTACTTCTCCTCTTATAAAGAAAACTTGGGCTTGGAGGAAGTTAAAGACCTTCCAAAAACTAAGTTAACAGATAAGCAAATTAAAGAACTTGAAGATATCGTCGGTAAAGAAAATGTTTCCCTTAACGATTACGACCGCCTTTCTGTCTCCTACGGTAAGACTATGTATGATCTAATGCGACTGAGAAACAAAAGAATCGATTCCCTTTGTGATGTAGTTGTTTACCCAAGCTTTAAAGAAGAAATACAAAAGATTATAGATTTCTGCTATAGAGAAAATCTCCCTTTGTATGTTTATGGTGGAGGCTCTTCAGTAACGCTAGGAGTAGAGCCAGTAAAAGGCGGAATAGAACTTGATATGCGAAAAAACTTTAATAAAGTTATCGCTTTTAATGAGATAAACCATACCATTACCGTTCAAAGTGGTATGTCTGGCCCAGATTTAGAGCACCACTTACAACATGCTGTAGAAGAGTTTAAAGCAAAGGCGGCTTACACAGCAGGACACTTTCCTCAAAGCTTTGAATACTCCTCTGTAGGGGGATGGGTAGTCACAAGAGGCGCGGGACAAAACAGTAGCTATTACGGCAAGATTGAAGATATAGTACTTGGTCAAGAGTATGCAACACCAATTGGTACTATTAAAACAGATAGTTATGCAAGAAAGGCAACAGGGCCATCTATCGACCAGTTGATGATGGGTAATGAAGGCGCTTTTGGAGTCCTTA
>CAYYEN010000395.1:0-3715 GCA_964470795.1 uncultured Spirochaetaceae bacterium
TACTAACATAAAAGGAGCCTGTTTGCCATTAGCATAACATTTCTTCCAACCACCAACAGCTGACTGTGCTGCAATACCAGTACCGAAACAAGAACCAAGTGCTGAAAAACACAAAGCACAAGCCATTCCAATGTAAGCGAGATTATTCATTACCTTTCTCCTTAGTTGTTACCAACAACATTATTATCTACCGTTTTTTTAAACGGTTCATATTGATATCCTGACCACTCCATTCCGAGTTGACCAGAGAATTCCAAAAGATTTAATCGAACGCCGTGTACGACGACCGACAAAAGTCCCATTACCAAGTTAAGTGCGTGACCTACCAAGATAATCAAAAGTCCAGCAGGTAGAGCAAAACCTGATAACAAGTCGCCACCCATATTATTAAAGCTTTGTGCAATAGCTAAAGATGCCATACCAACAGCAAAGAGTCTAATATAACTCATTATGTTAGAAAAGCAGCTTATTGTATTTAGGAAGGTAGTAAAGAAACCACCTAACCCAGCTTTTACTCCCTTAATGAAGGATACACCAGGTTCTTGAGCGCCAAAGACACACACTAAAACAAAACCAATACCAATACCAGAGGCTACTATAGTTGCATTACACTGCTCGCCTATTACTAACTGTAGTACTAAAGCATAGATTACAACAATATCAATTAACCAACCCACATCCCCTATCCAAGAAATATTCTTTTCAGGAATCTTGTGCATAATATTAATAATACATGCTA
Source organism: uncultured Spirochaetaceae bacterium (assembly GCA_964470795.1). GTDB lineage: Bacteria > Spirochaetota > Spirochaetia > Sphaerochaetales > Sphaerochaetaceae > Bullifex. The sequence goes on from CAYYEN010000395.1 coordinate 740, forward strand.
AGGATAACTGAACCGCTCCTAGGATAAAACAGAACTTCATCATCATATTCTGAGCAAAATCTGGAGAGACTCCAAAAAGCTCAGGATAGTTGGCAATGCTAGGTATAACAAGGTGTTGCAAGAAAGGTAACTTTTCAAGAATTACCTCAGAACCAAACCAAGTACCTGTCAAAGAGCCCCAAACTATTGTAACCGCAGAGAGTACGTATAGCAAGATATTGATATCTGAGCATTTCTTACTCTTAAAGTGAAGAGCAATAGCGCCAAGTAAGAAGACTAAGCCGTAACCAGCGTCTCCAATAATCATGGCAAAGAAGAGTGAGAAGAACAATAAGAAATACATTGAAATATCATATTCCCTATAGCCTGGTACGACTCCTAAGATATCAAAAACTGGCTTAACGATTCTAACAATACCATTGTACTTAACAAGAGTTGGAGGATTATCCTCATCACTTGGGTCCGCAATTAAGTAAGCCCAACTATTAGCAGTTGCAACAATCTTAAACTCCTCAACCATAGGAGTAGGAAGCCAACCTGATAAATAAGTAATTTCCTCATCGATATCACTTGCAGTCTCTTGAACTTTTTCAAATACCAAGTCTTGATCTAACGCTTTTAAATAAGCCTTAAAGGACTCAATAAAAGGCACATTTTCTTTGATACTCGCAATAATACCAGTAAGTTCAGCTTCACTCTCTTTTACTAAGAGTTGAATTTCACTCAAGGAATATGGAGGAAGTACAAATTCATTAGCAGGAAAAGCTGGTGGTAAAGGATTACCAACAACTGCTATTGCTAATTGCTTATTTACTTCTTTGAGAGAGACAAAATTCACACTTTCATCTGAGAGAATACTTTGATATTCCTTCTTTCCTAAAGTATAAAAATGCAAAGCGACACCCCTCTCTTTTAAGAAGGTCAAATCTGCAGTATTAACATCCCCCCAAGGGAGTAATTCTTGCTCGTCAGATTTCAAATGAATGATTTTATCTTCAGTTATCTTTTTCTTTTCGAAAAGTGTAATTAACTTCTCGTTCACCTTATTCATCTCAGAAGGGGACAAGGTAATGCTTTTTACAGTACTTTTCTTATCCTTATACTCCTCAAGTTGATTAAGTGTAGTTTTAAAAGAAGATATATTTCTTTCATGTGTATCAATCTGCTGTGATTTCTGTACCATATCTGATACATGTAAAACACCTGCATTTTGCAAAGAAACTAACATCTCATGACGTTTTTTTGCTTGGCAAAAGAGGGTTACTTTTTTCATTTTTTCAATCAATTTGCTACCCTCTCTATTTTCTTCTTTGCAATCTTACCTCTAACAACAGCAGCTGTTTGTTGATCACCTAAAAATATACCAATAACTCTGATATTGTTTTTAGCTTCAGGAATTTTTACCTTTTCAAACAGATTAACACGCTGACTCGTAGTACGAAGTTCGGTACTCAGAAGATCTATTTGCTTTTGCTTCGTCATAACAATTGCATCAAATCTAGCACAATCTTTTAACGCAGCAATTCCTCTATCTACCCATAGTGGATAATTATTCAAATCATAGGAAATATCTTTAAAAGTCAAATCCTGAAATACTGGAATTGCAACACCAGCGATATTCCCCTGCCCTTTTAAAATTGTATCAATCTTAACAAGGTTAGAAATATCCTCTTCCATTGGAAAAACAGTATTTTCATTGTAGACAGCAATCCAAGACTGTAAAGATGAGATTAGCTCACGTTGTTGTGCTCTATACTCTTCAATTTCAGCCTCGATTTGCCTAATTACCGACTGCAACTGTTGTTTTTTCAGCTGCAGTGTGGGCAGATAGCGCATAAACTGCTTCAAAGCATCTTTTTGCTTTTTCTGTTCATTTTTCGTCAATTTGACAGCCATGCGCACTCCTTATTTGACTGGCCAGTGTTTCTTAATTAAATCTGTTTTAAGACCAGTTTCATTAGGCTCAAAACAGTCAGATAAGATTTCCCAACCTAAATCCAATGCTTCTTCAAGTGGAATATTTACAGACAAATCCATAAGTTTAGATTCAAATAATTCACCATATTTCAATAGTTTATCATCCCACTCACTCATCATAAAGCCCATACTCTTCTTTTCAAGAGCTTCTTTATAAGAAGAATAAAGCTTAATCATAGCATCCATCAAAGAACGGTGGTCATCTCTGGTGTCTTTGTTTACGTTTTGTTTTAAACGTGATAAAGAACCAAAAGGTTCAATGTGACCATTCTTTAAATAGTACTGACCTTCAGTAATATAGCCGGTATTATCTGGAACTGGGTGAGTAACGTCATCACCAGGCATGGTAGTAACACCTAAGATGGTAACAGAACCTGCAGTATCAAAGTCTACCGCTTTCTCATAACGGCTAGCGAGAGTTGAATAAAGGTCTCCTGGGTATCCACGATTCGATGGAACCTGTTCCATAGTAATAGCTGTTTCTTTTAAAGAGTCACAGAAGTTGGTCATATCAGTTAATAAAACTAATACTTTTTTACCATCAAGGGCAAAACGCTCTGCAACTGCTAAAGCTAAGTCTGGAACTAAGGTACATTCTACCGTTGGGTCAGAAGCTGTATGGATAAACATGATAGTACGTGACATAGCACCACTCTTTTCAAGGGTGTCTTTAAAATAAAGATAGTCATCATACTTTAACCCCATACCACCTAAGACGATTAAATCTACTTCTGCTTGCATTGCAATGCGAGCAAGTAATTGGTTGTAAGGTTCACCTGAAACTGAGAAAATTGGTAACTTTTGACTTTCAACGAGTGTGTTAAAAACGTCAATCATAGGAATACCAGTTCTGATCATATTCTTAGCAATGATACGTCGTGAAGGGTTAACAGATGGTCCTCCTATTTCAATCATATTATCTTTGAGCTCAGGTCCTTTATCACGAGGAACACCAGCACCATTGAAAACACGACCTAATAGGTTATCAGAATAGCTAAC
>CAYYEN010000396.1:0-3700 GCA_964470795.1 uncultured Spirochaetaceae bacterium
TAATAATTTTCCCTGTATATAAATCATTAAATCCTATTATTGAATTTATCGCGACCAAATAATAAATTACTAATACCCAACGAGCTTCATGATCAATAAAGACACAAGTAAAAATTAGCGTCATAATCATAATTATCATATTCATAAGCTAAACAACATAATAAACGCCCGCAAGCACCAGAAATCTTAGCAGAATTGAGGGATAAGTTTTGTTCTTTAGCCATCTTAATCGAAACTGGAGCGGGTTTATCGGTAAAAAGGTGGCAACAACAATCACGCCCGCAAACAGATAAACCACCTATTAATCGTGATTCATCCCTAACCCCTATTTGTCTCAATTCGATACGCATCTTAAAAACAGAGACTAAATCTTTAACTAAATCTCTAAAGTCTACTCTTACATCCGCGGTAAAAAAGAACAATACTTTCGGCTCGCCTAAGAGAAAGTGGGTAGTTATCAACTTCATCTCGAGATTATGCTTTTTAATCTTTTCACGGCAAATCTTTAGCGCTTCATCTTCTTTTATGATGTTTTCTCTATATCTTGCCATTTCTGAAGGAGTTGTAAGATGGTCTATCCAAAGCACTTCCCCGTCTACTTTAATTTTAACTGGTTCTCTAGCTCCCATACAGCCAGGACAGCTATCACATTGATGAGCATTATCATCCCCTACATATTCGCTCTCTTCTTCTTTTGCTCCAAAATGGAGGCAGGCTCCTTGTATGTTATCAGCATTTCCTTTAGAAATTGCCATTGAGCCGGGAGCAGGAGATACTACTATTCCCAAATCTAAGCCGTAACGAGTCTCGTACATAACAGGAGTTCCTGAATAAAGTACTGAATCCCAAGCGGCTATACAAATATCATTATAAGATGGGTTTTTGATAACATATACATAAGCCTCATCTTTATCTTCTATATTTTTTTTCATACCTAAAAACTACCATGCGCCACCCTTTTCTGCAAGTAGCAATATAGACATAGATTAAAAAAATGAGTTGAATATAACTTATGAATATAGGAAATACTACCTTACGAGGAAATTTAATTTTAGCCCCTTTAGCTGGCTATACCGATTGTGCCTTTCGCCAGATTGCAACAGAATGGGGTTCAGATTGTTGCGTAACCGAAATGGTAAGTGCTGAAGGACTTAGTAGAGACGGTGAAAAGACAAAAGAACTACTTTATCGCTTTGAAGGCGAAAAGGACTTAATTATCCAAATCTTTGGATTTGAAGCAACTCAAATGTCTCGTTGTATTAATTCATTATTACAATTTAATCCTACAATCATTGATATTAACTGTGGCTGTCCGGTCCAAAAGGTTACTAAAACTGGGGCAGGTTCCGCCCTTATGGAAAATCCTGAGAAAATTTATCAAATGGTAAAAACTTTAAAAGAATTTACCGATATCCCAATTTCTGTAAAATTTCGTCTTGGCTGGACTCAAGACCAGATAAATTATCTTGAATTTGCCCAAGCATCTGTTGAAGGTGGTGCTCAAATGCTCACCATGCACGGAAGAACTCGCGCTCAAGGTTATCAAGGGAAAGCTAATTGGGAGGAACTTAAAAACTTGAAAGCTAATTTTCCATCTATTAAAGTTTTTGGCTCCGGCGATGTACTCTCTCCAGAATCTGCCCTTAACATGCTTCACGATACAGGAGTTGATGGCGTTATGTTTGCACGAGGTGCAATTGGCAATCCTTTTATCTTTCAACAAACCAAACAACTCATCGCAACCGGTACATTTGATCCAATCGATACTGAGACTCGACTAGATACCATGCGCCGGCATTTAAACTACATGGTCCAATACTTAGGAGAAAGAAAGGCAATTGTGGAATTTAGAAAACACATTTCAGGCTATGTTAAAGGTCAAGAAGGTGCTAGTAAAGTGAAACAACTTGCGATGCAAGCGCTCTCTGTAGCTGACTATTTTGAAGCTTTTGAGAATCTTCGAACAAAATAATATTTATTTTTAATTTGACTTCCAATTTCCAGTATGTTAGCGTTTTAGGTAAGAGGAGAAAAAATGCGAGTTTTAGTACTAGGCTCTGGAGCAAAAGATCATGCGATCACTTATTGGTTTTCAAAAAGCAATTATCTTAATGCTCTCTTTTGTGCACCTGGAAATTTAGGCACTTCTAATATAGCTATCAACTTATCAGAGGTAGACCCTGCTAATGCAGGTCAAGTATACCAAGCTTGTATTGAAAATAATATTGATTTTGTTTTTATTGGTACTGAGGCACCTTTATTTACAGGTGTTATTGATTTCTTAAACGAAAGAGGAATTGCAACTTTTGGTGCACCTCTCAATGCTTTAAAGTTAGAAGGCGATAGAAACTTTGCACGAAATTTTACTAATCGTCACAATATACCAACTCCAGGAAGGAATTTATTCTCAAATCTTGAAGATTTAGAAAATTTCTTAGTACGACATAAAGGGCAACCTTTTGTATTGAAATCTAATACAATTACCCCGTCTCGTATAATGCTCGATTCTTCTGATATCCCAACCTTATTAAATTATGCAAAAAGTTTATTCTTAAGAGGACCAGTTTTACTCGAAGAGCATTGTGAAGGCGTTGCAATTTCAGTAAGTATTTTGTTAGATACGAATGGCTATATAATATTGCCCTTTACTTCAGATTACACAAAATCTTCTTCAGATGATGATACTCCAACCGGTGGTATGGGTTCTGTATGTCCAGTTCCTTTATCTAATGTTACAATTGAAAATATTAAAACTCAGATTATAGAACCAACTTTATATGGTATGAAAGTTGAACAACTCTCTTATAAAGGGGTATTAACTTTCTCTGTAATAGTTAAACCTAATAAGAATCCCGTTTTAGTTGACTACCATATTAGGTTTAATGACCCGGCAACCCAAGCCATGATTCCTTTAATTAAAACTGATATCATTGAAATTCTTTCTGCTATGAAAGATAACAAGATTAATACTATTAAACTTGAAACTAGCAATGAATCTACAGTTGCAGTAGTTATTGCCAGTGAAGGATATCCTATCAATCCACAAATTGGAAAAAAGATTTCTCCACTTCCAATGATGCTAGAAAACAATTTCTGCTATAATCTGCCCTTAATCTTCTGCGGAGCTGCAAGACGCACCGCCGATGGAACAGCTGTTACCACCGGAGGACGTTGTTTTACCATAGTAGGCAAGGCTCATAACATTATAACTGCGAACAGAAATGCTTATTCTGTCATTTCACTCATTAATTTTGACGGTGCTTGGCATCGTAAAGATATTGGTGAAAAGTTCTTTGAAAAGTCCTCAGCCCCTACTGATTTCGTACAGTAAAATACCTGTGGCAACAGAAACGTTTAGAGAATCGATGTGTCCCTTCATTGGGATACTTACGATTTCGTCGCAATTCTTTCTTACTAAGAAATCTAAGCCTTTACCTTCTGAACCCATAATTAAAACTGTCTTTTTAGCAAATTTAATTTCATAGGAAGAAGTTCCAGCCATATCAGCACCATAAACCCAGAAGCCGTTTTGTTTTAAGACTTCAATAGTTCTATTTAAGTTAGTAACTACTGAAATTGGTACATACTGTGCAGCTCCAGCACTTACTCGGTGGACAGTCTCGTTTGCTTGTACGCTTCGTCTTTCTGGTAAAATAACTAAATTTACACCAAATTGATCAGCAGAACGCAAAATTGCCCC
>CAYYEN010000397.1:0-3697 GCA_964470795.1 uncultured Spirochaetaceae bacterium
CCGATGGTGTGGTCGTCATCGAGACCGGCAGGACCGGGGGGTCCGTCCGGCAGGCGGAGACGGCGTTCCGGCAGGGTCGATCGGTCTACGTCCTGGAGCCCGACGGCTCGGACGCAAAGGCCGTGGCGGGGTACCAGCACCTCGTCCTGGCCGGGGCAATCCCGGTCGCATCCCCTGACGACCTCTCCCCGCACTTCGGGCGGATGCAGCACCCGATCTCAAGGGTGACGACGCTCGCAGATTTCTGGTGAGCACTCTTCTCGGTTCTTGCCTTGCGATCCGGAGGCGTTCGCATCCAGCGAGCCGGTGTCTTTGAGATCGGCTGATTACCCCTCCGGTAAGATAGTGAGGGGATCTGGATGTTGCCCCGGTAGGTTCCATCGGTCATCCGGTGACCCTGACCCGATACGGGAATCTCTCAATACACCCTCTTCTCCGGTATCGCGCCCCGTACACCGCCCCGAGGATCTTCCACGTCGCCGGCGTAGCGGGGGATAACGTGGAGGTGCATCACCGTCTGGCCGGCGGCTGCTCGCACGTTCGCGCCGTCGGGGTTGAACCGTCCGTCGAGGAGGGTTTTTGCCTCCCGGGCGAGGAGGGCGGCCTGCTCGGCGTCGGTCGCGTCGAAGAGGCCGGGGACGTGCCGGTAGGGGTGTTCCGATCTGAACTTTGTCTGGGCCGATGAGGCATTTTATCTCCGATGTACTCTTCTGTCTTCACTTCAAGACTTCGCCTGCAACAGTGCGGTGTCATCGGCCGTGAAGGAGGCGAGGGAGAGGTTAAAAGTGGAATGAACTCAATCACTAATGTGAATAGAGTGGCCAAGAGGAGAGGGTGATGTCTGAGGATTTGAATGCTCAAATACGAGAGATGATGAACCTTCCGGCCGAAACTGAATATATTGAGTTTAAGGAAGCAAGAAACGATTACGGCTTCGATAAAGTCGGCAAATATTTCTCAGCATTGAGCAATGAGGCCAATCTGCATGGGAAACCGGCAGGCTGGCTGATCTTCGGCGTCACCGACAAACTGACCCGAAAGATTGTCGGCTCAAATTACCGTCTTACTCCGCCTGGTCTCGATCGTCTCAAAGAGGAGATCGCGCAACATACGAACCATCGGATAACGTTCGTCGCCATCCATGAGCTTGCAGTCGATGAGAAACGGGTAGTGATGTTTGAGGTCCCTCCAGCTCCACGCGGCGTTCCAACCACATGGAAGGGTATTGCATACGGCCGGAGTCATGAGTCTCTCGAACCTCTTGCCCTCTATGAGATCGAAGAGATCCGCCGGCAGGCCCCTCTGGACGACTGGTCGGCGAAAGTCTGTGAGGAAGCCACTCTCGCGGATCTCGATCCTGAGGCGATCGCCTTTGCGCGGGAGAAGTACAAAGAGAAATTTAAAGGGAGACACCCGGATCGTGCAAAAGAGGTCGACGAGTGGGATGACCTTACTTTCCTTACGAAGGCGAAAGTATGTAATCAGGGTCGGATCACGAATACTGCGGTTATCCTCCTTGGAAAGAGCGAGGCCGCGCCCCTTCTCTCACCCGCAATTGCGCATATCACCTGGGTTCTCAGGGACAAGGATAAGATCGAAGTCGACTATACCCACTTCGGCCCACCGCTGGTCCTCGCCGTCGACAGGGTTTTTAGCAAGGTTCGCAACCTCACAGTCCGCTATATTTCAGGAGAGACGCTGTTCCCCCTTGAGGTGACGCAGTATGACCCCTGGGTGATCCGTGAAGCATTGCATAACTGCATCGCCCACCAGGACTACCGGCAGTCTGCTCGCATTACTGTGACTGAAAGGCCGGGTTCCCTGATGTTCACCAATCGCGGCGATTTTATTCCGGGAACCGTCATGAGCGTGATAGAACGGGATATGCCGTCGGATCAGTATCGAAACCCTTTCCTTGCCGGCGCAATGGTCGAGTTGAACATGATTGATACCATCGGCAGCGGGATCAAGCGGATGTTTAGAATACAGCGGGACCGCAACTTTCCGATGCCGGACTATGATCTCGACGAAGAAGGTGTGGTGCGGGTCACGATTCCCGGCCGGGTGATCGATGAAAGGTATACCCGGATGCTGAGCGAGCGGAAGGACCTGACGCTGATGGACGTGATCGCTCTCGATAAGGTACAAAAAGGCCGGCCGGTAACCAGAGAGGAGCGAGATGTTCTGCGCGAGAAGAAACTCATCGAGGGGCGATCTCCGAATTTGTATGTGTCGGCGAGTGTCGCCGCCGAGACTGATACGCGGGCGGACTATATCCGGAAGCGGTCGTTTGACAGGGCTTACTTCAAGGATATGGTGGTGGCGTACCTGCAAACGTATCATGAGGCAAGGTGGCCGGCGATTGAAGGCCTGTTGCTGGACAAAGTTTCTGATGCTTTGAACGAGAAGCAAAAGCGCGAGTTCATCAAGTCCCTCTTAAAGGAGATGCGAAAGGAGGGGACGATCGTGACCGTCGGGAAGACGAGGGGCGCGAAGTGGGTGCTCACCCCATCCTCTTCTAAGAAGGTATGATTGGGGAGAATTGGGGAAATTAATCCCAATTTCCTGCAACCGTTTGGAAAATAAACCTCTGTTCGGTGATATTTATACAACCTGGATTGGGGAAGATTGGGGATCGGTTGTGGAGTATTGGGGATGCTATTTCAAACATCGACCTGAGATAGCATAATCTGGTGTTTTGGATCAGGAGCTTAACACGCTGCACTCATTCTGGTGTCCCGCTCAATCCCTCAATACACCCTCTTCTCCGGTATCGCGCCCCGCACACCGCCCCGGGGATCTTCCACGTCGCCGGCATACCGCGGGATGACGTGGACGTGGAGGTGCATCACCGTCTGGCCGGCGGCTGCTCGCACGTTCACGCCGACGTTGTAGCCGTCGGGGTGGTACCGGTCGTCGAGGAGAGTTTTTGCTTCCCGGGCGAGGGCGAGGAGTTCTGCGTCGGTCGCGTCGAAGAGGGTGGGGATGTGCCTGGGTGGGGGGTTCCGATCCGGGCCTCGTCCGCGCCGATGAGGCCTCCGATCTCTGGTTTATCCTTTCTTCTCTTCTTCGAGAACACGCCTGTAGAGAGCATCGTGGATCCAGAAATTTCCCTGCTCCCGCAGCCGGTCCATCTCCTCTGCAAGCGATAGGACCAGCCCTTCATGCTTTGCCTGGATCAAGAGGCCGATGATGCCGGTGACCGGGAGATCGTAGAGTCTCGCTACGCGGCGAGCCTCGGCCTCGTCAAGGAGGAGCACGTCGGGCCTGACCTCGATGGCAAGGACGATACTCTCCGCTTCGCCCCGGGGTGGAGTTCCTGTTTTAGCAGGCGCACCAGAGCCCTGTTGGAGGGCTCAACCACGCGCAGCCATCCTGACTCACGGGCTTCCCGGATCTCGGTTGTACCCGGACGATCGCCGCCCTGTTCCACGACCTCCTGCCAGACCGCAGGAGGAATGACTACTTCTGAAAAACGCTGGAGCAGGCTGATACGACCGATCAGTGAGAGGTGGATGAGCGGCGAAGAATTGCTAACTGCGAGCGGCATAAGCGATGTCCCGGTCGAGGTCCTCGTCGGCGTAATGCCGGGGGATCTTCCGTGCCCCGAGCAGTTCCTCCCACTCCCACCGGGTCATCTCGGCAAGCGCCGCCGCCTTCCCGGCAGGATGCCCCGCTGGTAGAGCGCCACGGCCGG
>CAYYEN010000398.1:0-3697 GCA_964470795.1 uncultured Spirochaetaceae bacterium
AAGATTAAAAATAAACTAAAACATTTATTAAAAATAATTAGTACTAACATTTTATGTGTATGTATTAAAAACACAAATTAAAAGAAATTGACTAAATAATTTTTATATTTTGAATTAATTTCATTAAAAAATATGTTAAAAAATGTGTTTGCAATTTTTTAAAATTACATAAAATCAATTTGTTATATTATTAATAATTTATATATGCAAAATTTTTTATCAAAAATTAAAAGTATTTTAAATAATACTACTTCAAGATATATACTTTATTGAATATGATGATTAGTGGTATTAATATGCTCTTTCTTTTTATATAAAGAAATAAATTTAAGATTTTTTATTGCTCCTCGGGTAAATGGAGCAAATTTTAGCTTAGAATACCGTAAAATACCATTTGATATTGAAAGTATAGATATATCTTTTTCTTCTGATTTAGACAAAAATTCAATTAATAAAAATAATTTTAAAATAGATCCTTTTGTAGATTGAGAATTAAGTCTTAAATCTGCTAATACTATTAGTTATAAATTAAATCAAAAATTAGAAATAGATAATTCTTATTTAATTATAATCAAAGATATTAAATCAAAATATTGAACAAAATTAAAGCAAGAAATAACTATAAATATAGAAACTGTAGCCTGAGCAAAAGCAACAAAAATAATACCAGAATGAAATTTGGAAAATATAACACAAACTCTTACTGTACTTTTTAATATACCTATAATACCTCTTACTAGTCTAGATAACAAAGATAAACTTCCTTGTCCTATATCTATTAGCCCATCTATAAATGGTAAATGTAAATGGATTTCTTCAAATATATTGGAATTTACTCCAAATACAAATTGGGAATGAGCAACTAAATATGAAATAAAAATCAAAGATACCCCTTGATTGCTTTATAAAATAAGTGAAGAATTAAATACAAATTTAACAACTCCAGATTTAGATTTTTTTATTACAAATAATTTTAATCCTCAAAAATGAATTATTTTAAAATCAAACTTCCCTATTGATTTAGAAATTTTAAAAAATAATATTACAGTAAAAAAATGAAATATTATTGAAAATATTACAATTACTTATGTAAAAAATGAAAACAATAAAGATAACGAAACATTATTTAATATATTACCAAAAAATTGATTTTTTGAATATTCCACAAATTATTTAGTTACATTAAATAATTGATTTAAGCCAAAATATTGAAATATTAATTTTAAATGACCTAAAAATTTTTATATTACAAGTTCAAATTTTTTAATTGAAACCATTCCTTATCAAAATAAATTTGATTCTTGATGAGTCTTAAAAGATACTCTAAATTTTGATTTTAATAAAGAAAAAAATGAACATATTATTCCTTTAAATAATTTATTTTTTAATTTAACATTTTGAGAAGAAATTAATTTAGATAAATCATATTTTAGCTTTGAGTGAACATCTTGAATAAGTGAAAACTTTACAATATCTTATATAAAAGAAGAAATATATAAATGAGGCAAAAAAGAAACTCAAGAAAATAAAACAAAAATTAAATTTGAATTAAAAAACAATTTAAAACCAAATACTATTTATAAATTAAAAATAAATAAAAAGGCTAGTAAATCATTAAAAGAAGATGTTATTAAACTATTTAAAACTTCTCCAGAATTAGAAATTAATGATTTAGTTTTTGTTAATAATACTTCTTTATGTTTATATTTTAATAATAATCTTGAAGATGATTATTTAAATTACGAACAAGAAAAAGAAATTTTATCTTTTATGTCTTCAGAGCCAAAAGCAAATTTTAATTCTTTTTATAAATATATATATTATTGAAATACTTACGAAAAAAAATTATGTCCAGATAAACCATGATTAATTACTTATTTATTAAATACAAGATTTAATCCAAATTCTTCTTACAATATCCACATTAAATCATGATTAAAAGATAAATATGAAAATAAGTTAAAAAATGATTTTAATAAAAATATTAAAACTTGAGAAATTGATATTAAAGATAAATATTTGTATTCTTCTTTAAATAAAGATGTTAATGTAATACCTAGTAATATTCCTATAATTATAAATTTACAATCAATTAATATTGCAAAAGCAAATATTGAAGTTTGCGAATTAAATTTGGATTGATATTTGGATTATGCCAATAATTATTATATGCAATATTATACACCAAAATGTATTAATAAAATTCAAAAAAATGTAGATTTAAAAAATAGATTTTGGACACTATCAAATAATAAATTTGATTTAGAAAAAGATATTTTTTGATCTAAAATATCTTCAAATTTTATATTAATTAGATGAAGTATAGATTATTTTAATAGACAAGAATGATACAAAGATTACGGTCGTGAATTTATAAATGTATATATTCGTTCTAATTTATCTTTGGTATTAGAAACTGCTGAAAACAAAAGTATAATTTTTGCTTCTGATTTTACTGGTACAGATATACCAAAAGATTTAAAATTTGAAATTTACGATAAAAATTGAAAAATTTATAAAGATATTAAATTTGACGAATGAAAATTAATTTATGAAACTCAAATAAAAGATATTAGATTAATTATAGCCAAAAATGACAAATATTTTTGAATTATAAATACAAACATTGATAGTGCTTCAAATTATGATTTTAAATATATTTCTTGAATGGATAGTTCTAATAAGGATTATTTATATTTATATACAGAAAGACCAATTTATAAACCATGAGATACTGTATTTTTTAAATGATTATTAAGAAAATTTAATTTTAATTGATATTCTAAATCAGATATAAAAGAAGGTACATTAAAAATATTGGATGAAAATTATAATTTTGTAAAAGAAATAGCTATAAAAATAGATAAAAATTCAAACTTTAATTGAAATTTTACTATATCAAAAGATTCTAAATTATGAAGATTTCACTTTGAATTTTATTGAAAATGATGACTTGAATCAATTTATAATGATTGACACTTTTTTGTAGAAGAATACAAAAAACCTGTATTTAAAATAAACTTAGACTCAGATAAATCTGATGCAATAATTTGAGATACTATTAATTTAAAATTAAGTTCTGAGTATTATTTTTGATGAAAAATGTTTAATGCTGAATATTTTAAATGAATTTTAAGTCAAAATTATTTCTTTGATGCAAAAGATTATAGTGATTATCAATTTTGAAAATGATATGAATATTTTAATTGTATTTACTGGTGATACTGTAATTATTATGATAACATAATTGATTTTTGAGAATGAAAATGAATTATTTGAACAAATTGAGAAGAAACAATTAGTTTTAATTTCCCAAATAAAGCATTAAATGAATATGAAGAATTAAATTGAGAAAAAATTTATAATTTTAATTTTACAGTTACTGATCCAGATACTCAATTACAAGTATCAAAAACAAAAAGTATAATTTTACATACAACAGATTGATATGTTGGTCTAAAATCTTCTTATTGGAATAGTAAAAACGATTGAATTAAACTTGATGGTATAGTACTTGATTATGATGCTAAACCTTTATCTTGAAAAGAAATTCTTATTAGAATTTATAAAACAGAATGGAAAAATGTAAAAAAACAATGAGTAGATTGAACATTTTATAATGATTACGAATTAGAAAAAATTTTGGAAAAAGAATATGAATTAGTATCTAATTCAAAATGAGAAATATTTGATACAT
>CAYYEN010000399.1:0-3672 GCA_964470795.1 uncultured Spirochaetaceae bacterium
AGTAACACGATAATAGATTTTTTCATTTTTCCTCCTAAAACCGAAAGTCTCAATTTCGATTCCTTTTGTAATAGTCTAAACCCGGTTTTTTCAGCCGTATTTGGATTTTTCAATACCATTTTTACATTAAAAGCTCAAAGTTTGTATACAAGTAATTATACAAATAGTCAGTTTTACTGCCTCATATAGTAACTTTTCCCGGTCACTACACCCATATAAAGCGGTTTAAAATTAAACAAATAGACTTTTTTATGATTATGTTAAAGCTGACTTTATTATTAAAGTTTTAGATTAAAAAGAATATAACCTCTGGAGAATAAAAGAGGAATTTATTTACTCTACTCTTCTAACTGCAAAACACTGTTGCCTGTCATTAGGGCTTATCCAATAGCTGAAAGAACCATTATAATCTTTTAAGGCAAGCTTAAACCATTCTTCAAAGTTAGTTGTAAAGCGTAGGTAAGTATCATAATCTTCAAACCTTAGGCTTATGGTTTCGTTTGTTTCAGAGGTAAAGCGTGCATAGTTTTTTACTAAGCGTCTTAGTTCTTTATCGTTTGAAGCTTTAATGTAAAGATTATTAATATAATGCCAGTTTACGGCAAGGGATGTGCAAGAAGGCCAATTAAGGGATGAAACAGTTTTATGATCAACTGCCATTATATCATCGGTAACGTTGAAATAATCGTATCGAATGTATTCTTTAAAATCATTCCAGGTTAAATCTGAAAGAGTATAAGTATTATAGATTTTCATAATGTTCCAAGAATGAAAGCCAGTAGTATCACCATTATAACTCATTCCAGATACTACAGAACATTCAATATTAGAAAGCCTACACAGAAGCGCCATCGCTTTAGCATACCCATCACAAACAGCTTCCTTTTCAACCAAAGCACCGTAAGAGGTATGAATTATTCTGCTATCTAAATTTTTTGAATAGGTTACCAAATTGCAGATTTGATCATGAAAGTAGAGTTCTTTTTCCCCATCTGTTTTAGGAGCCTTAGAAACTAATTGCAAAGCTATAGCAAATAAAACCTTTTGCATTTTCACTTCAGTTTCGCGGCTTATAAAATACTTAGGAACGAAAGTTACCACTTCTTTAGCTTGATTTTGATAAACTGAATAAGCTTTATCTAAACTAAGGATTTCTGGAAAGTCATCAACGAGAATATTTAAAACTTTATCAAAGACAACTTCATCAGTGGCAAAGGGAAGAGGTATCGATTCTTGATGTAAACGAACTCCTTCATAGAGAGTATCAAAAATCTGCCTTTCCTTTGCCGTTAACACATTATAAGAAGTACAATACTTAATATCATAAGGTGTATTAGGTATTGCAAAAAGAGAAGAAAAACTTAATACACAAAAAACTAAAAGAAGAATTTTGCGACTTCTTTTTCTCATTACTCAGTATATCCTTGGCTTGATACTTTATCATTAATGCTCGTAACTAGTTTATCTACATCGATAGCTGAAAAGAGTTTATCGTAATCTTTAATACCTGTATTAACAGCATCAACACTGGAATTAAACAAGGAATTAACAGCCTCTTCAGTTATTACCATGCCAGAATCTGCTTCAAGAGATGCTAATAATGTCTTTTGTGCTGCATTCTTTTCAGTGAGTTCTTGCTCTCTTACAGCAATGGCCGCAATTAACTCAGCTTTTTTGGCCTCAAGATTCAACTTTTCTTGTTCAAGTTTAAGCTTTTTTTCCTCTAGTTGGTTCTTATAATCATTTGCAGCATCTTTATATAAGTCTTTAAGTTTCTTTGCTTCAAAGGAAACAAGTGAATAGACTCTACCATCAGTTGCGGTATAACGTTGTTCTATTTTTACCCCTTTCATGGTCAACTTAACAGTTTGAAGAACAATACTTTCATAAGCTTGTGCTACATCTTTTTCACTATCATTGGTATAATTAACAGTTGCTTCTTCTATGGTTGCTTGAAGCTTTTTAGCAAGATCTGAGCGAGCAGCTACATCTGCAGAAGACTGCGAGTTTTGTAAATTTGATAGTTTTGCTGACCCTACTCCATAATACAATTTCTTGCTTTGAGGAATTTGAGACACCCATATAGGAGTTCCATCTTTAGCAACCACCGTTATATCAGTATCTGTTGATTTACAAGATACAAATAAAAGGGTCATTAAACAAACTAAAACTATTAATTTTTTCATATTATTTCCTTTATTATTTCGAAATTGCTAAGGCATAATATTTATGGGTTAGCTCATCATATTCATACTTTAAAACTTTAAAAGCTTTCAAATTATTATAATTCAATTGTTCTGAACTCGATTTAACACTATTTAGTTTAGTTTCTATATGTTCATCAACAGAGGTTACAGTATTTTGGTGTTGCATCAAGATATTGCTAGCTGCATAAAAAGCTGCAGCTTCGATTGAATCTTGAATATAATAATACTCAGAAGTCTCTCCAACTGAACTATAAAAACCAGGTATTTCCTCATAACTATTAATTTTTAAGGAAGTGTTGTTATTAAGGTAGGTAGGCTCTAATTCTTTTGCAGAAGCAAACACAACAGCACCAATTTCACCGCCATACCAAACTACATCTAATATTTCAATATTTGAAGAAGTTTCATCATAGGTTGCGCTTGCTTTTTCCTTAAAAGACTCATATGGATATTTACTATCCATCGCCATCGTAATATCTGAAGTTACGGTAAGCTGCTCATAAAGACTTGCCATCTTTAGGCAATTGGTAGTTGCAACTTCTATAGCTTTCTTTTTATCAGTGTAAGGGCCGGAAATACCCATGAAAACAGTTCCTCCATAAGAGGCATAACGGTCAAAAACTGCACTAATTAGCTTGTTAAAACTATATTTTGCAAAAGCTGACGCATCAACAATATTAACTTTTTTATTACTTAAAATAGTCGTACACGAAGTTAACATTACAAGACAGATTGAAATCAATAATAAGTATTTTTTCATTCTTTTTTAAAAAATATGGGAGAATAGTTTCCACCACCCTCCCATTATTAATTAGTTAGCTAATATCTTAATTAGTAACAGAAGGAGCACCAAAGTACTTAGCAATTGCAGCATTCATCATGTTGTTTGCTTCAACAGCGGCATCATTCTTTTTAAACGCCGCATTTTCAGTTGTGGAAGCACCAGCAGCACCATACATCTGGCTTGCAATATTCTCCATTGGAATACTCATTAAGATCCAAACACCACCTTCATTGTCTTCCCAGAAAGCTTCTTGTTTAGCACCAGAAAGAACTGCTTGAGCTCTTTGCTTGGAAAGTGTTTCAAAAGCATCCATAGCCTGTCTATTTGCAGACTCTCCTGCATCATTAGTATAATTGGTTATAATTTCATCTACTGCAGTAGCGACATATTCTGCAATAACATTTCGAGCTTCAGCTTGTGCTTTTTTTAAAGAGTTTTGAAGATTAGACATTTTGCCATAACCTGCGGCATAACGCACATCTTGAGTGGAAGTATCCATAACTACCCAATCTGGACGAGGAACGCCATTTTTTCCAAGCACAACAACAACTTTATTAGTAGTTGTAATAGAATCTACACTTTCAACTTTAGCAGTAGAGGTACATCCTATAAAAGACAAAACAGCAATTGAAAATAATAACATAACAATAAGATTCTTTTTCATAAATCACTCCCTTATTA
>CAYYEN010000400.1:0-3671 GCA_964470795.1 uncultured Spirochaetaceae bacterium
GAGGACTTAGCTAATGAAACCGATAAAGTAGCGCGCAAAAGGTTGGAAGGAAAGATAGAAGTACTTGAGGACGAACTAAACGCTGCAAAAATGGAAAAAGCTAGTAAGATTGGAGGCAGTGATGGACTAACTAGCATATTTGGTAATGAGTCCCTAGCTAATGTTGGGTATCAGGCTTCTCAAGGAAACCAAGAAGCTGTTAACCAACAAGCCGCAGCTAACTTAGCCTCTATCAAGGACGAACTACAGTCTATTAACCCAGCTATGGGGGAAGTGACTAGCGGAGTAGAAAGTCTTGGACAGTCATTCTACCAGATGGGTAAACTAGCAGAAGGTGGTATGTTAAATGCACAGTCTGCTGCTCAGGGCGTGTCTGCATCTATCCAGGCAGTTAGTGGTATCTTGAGTGGACTATCACAACAAAACATAGACGGTATCGAAGCTGAGATTGCTATTGAGAAGAAAAGAGACGGTAAGTCCAAAGAAAGCATGGAGAAGATTAAGAAACTGGAAAACCAGAAACTTAAAGAGATGCAAAAAGCTAAACTACAGCAAGCTGTTATGGCTACTGCTGCAGGTATAGCAGAGTCTTTATCTCTACCGCCTCCTTATAACTTTATTCAGGCAGGTATCGTTGCAGCTATGGGTGCCGCACAGATTGCAGCTATCCGCAGTTCTGGTAAATCTGAAGCTGCCCTTCTAAATACAGAACAGGGTGGTGGAAACATGAGCCTAACTGTAGGTAAGCGTGAAAACTCTGTAGACGTGGCTAAGTCCGCTAATGTAGGCGAACTGGCGTATAGTCATGGAGTGTCCGGAACAGGTACTGGTATGGGTAACTATACTCCTACTCCTAGGTCATCTGCTTCCGATATGAGTGCAGGTACCACTTATCTTGCAGGAGATAGGGGTCCTGAGCTGATTAGACTAGGAGGTTCAGGAGCTACTATGGACAAGACCAACACCAGTGGAAGTTCTTTAAGTATACCTATCCAAATCAATGCATCTGCCATAGATGCTAGAGGGTTAGAAGATAAGATTAAAGAGATAGTACCATTTATGGTAGAGAGTATAGAAACCAGGTTGAATGGTAAAGGTTATACTTTATACAAAAAAACCTAAGACATAAAAGGGACTCTCGCAGTCCCTTTTATTTTATAAAAATTACTTATTGACTTTATTGTTGTAGGGTTATATAATTAAGTATATTAGGAGGCTTAATGACAATACTTACTTTACCCGACCCATTTACTGCTCCAGCCGGCCCTGGATTTTCCTCTGTATCCTTAGTTAGTGTTAACAGGACTATGTCTCATGAACTCAATGGGTATCGCATAGTTACTCAACAAACTGCAGGTCAATTCTGGCAGATAGACATTGCCTATCCTGATCTAACTCAAGAGGAGTTTTTACCTTTACAATCATTCTTATATTCAGTAAAAGGTATGCACAAACCTTTTTATGTAAGACTCCCACATAAAATGCGCCCTAGATTGGGAAGTATGGGTAACGTATCGCTAGCTACGTGTCAGACAGGCTTATACGGCAACAAGATAATTCTAACTAACTGGAATGCTGTGGCTCTACAGACAAGCAGCTCTCTATCTGCTGGTGATATGATAAAAACCACAGATAGTGAGAAGGTTTATATGATAACTAATACTAGCTACGTTAGTACAGGTTCCGGCACTATGGAAATATCTATTGAACCTGACCTTGTGGCTAAAACTACCTCTGGTACTAAAATAATTACAGACGACATAAAATTCTTAGTTAAATCAACCGAGGATCTTTATGGCTATACTTTAAACTCAGATTTATATATCCAAGGGTTTGGTTTAAAACTAAGAGAGACTAGCTTATGAGTAGAAATATACTACCTTCAGCGTTACAGTATCTGGAGGATACAGGTACTGTACGTATAGCACACTTAATTAGGTTAGAACTACCTCAAAGTACTCCAGATTCCACTACTTATGCTTACTTGACTGATGCAGGTAAGAACGTATACTCAGGAGGTATTACTTACCTAGCAGGACGGGTATTATCTGTTAGCAGCGTGGAACAGACAGTAGGATTATCTAGCTACAAAATGTCTATATCCGTTGCGGGGGAAATTCAAGAAGAAGTAGATAGGGCACTAAACGGGGGGTCTATAGAAGCTAGTTACCTGAATAAAGAAATAAGGGTAACAAAAGCTTATTTTGACTCGGACTTTAACGTAATACCTATGGATATCACTACAGGCGGGCCTCTAGAGTTGTTTAGAGGCCTTATTACGAACATTAACGTAAAAGAAGATGTTGTTCGCGGAAGTAGTGTTGTAACTTGGGAGTGTGCTAACCACTTTGCAGATTTTGAAAGAGTTAACGGTAGGTTAACTGATGATATATACCATAGAGCTTTAGTAGATGGTGTGCCTACTAATAGTGCGAAACGCTCAGAGTACCAAAAAGATAGAGGTTTCTATCATGCGGTAGGTGCGGTTAACGTACTAGCCCAGTACCAAGCTAAAGAGCAACGGTTCAGGATGAAAAAGAAGAAGTCTGGTGGACTAGGTGGCGCGTTAGGCATGAAGTCTTATAGCCTGGAAGAGTATACTGAAATTGTAACGAAGGAAGTAGATATTTCAGTCAACCTATCTGCCAAATATATACCTGTAGTGTATGGTGTCAGAAAGGTGCCTGGGATTCCTATTTTTGCAGACACACCTAAGGATGACCCTTCCAAGGTATATGTGGTTTACGCTGTCGCAGAAGGCGAGATCACTTCTATATTAGACCTAATAATAGAAGATAGGCCTATCGTTTGCTATAATACTGACGATGATGAGGCTAGGACTTGTTTAGGAAACCAACAGAACGGTGACACTATCGGCCTCGCTAGAATTTGGAACGGTACGGAATACGTAGACCCTCCTACATCAGCTAGAGATAAAGGGTCTGTACATGGAGCCAGATATGAGTTAATCGATAATGAAGGTCGTATTGAGTTCTGGACGTATCACGGTAAGCCTAATCAGCACTACCAGCCAGGAGTATCTCCTCTCATTATTGGTATGTCTGCGGATACAGCCGCCCCAATAAACCAGCACCCTCTGTATGAACTAGCACACTCTACAAAATTCTTTAGACAAGAAGAAACTGATAATGGTGATATTTATTGGGGTAAGGACTTCCTTCTACTAGATACCGCGTACGTGGTTATGTGTTTCCACTTATCTTCTATTGATGGGAATAGAACGGATATTCCTAGTGTGGAATTTGTAGTGGAAGGCAAAAAGATTGTTACCTACCCGAATGGTATAGACCAGCCTGCCGCAATAAAAAATTCATTAAACCCCGCATGGCAGATATACGACTATTTAACTTCTAAGACTTACGGAGCTGCCGTACCTGCTTCTGAAGTAAATCTATTGTCTATATACAACACTGCCAGTACACTGGATACGATAGACCCAGGGTACGAGGCTGACTGGGTTAGGAACTGGAGATACGTAGGATGGACTGAGCAAGATAACAGTAACCGACAGCTTATGCAGACTAACGTATACCTACAGACGGAATCCAAGGTGTTCTCTAATGTAGAAAGTATGCTTAGTCAATTTCTAGGCACACTCAATCTATTAGGCAATTCGTATCACCTATCCTTAGAAGCAGACTATCCTACTG
>CAYYEN010000401.1:0-2763 GCA_964470795.1 uncultured Spirochaetaceae bacterium
TGGCAAGTATTTTAGTGATGAGTCATGTACTCAAGAGATTGCTAAGGATAGTTGGGTTATCGTTTCTTCTCACAAACTGACATCTTATCCAGCCATAGCCGCCACTTGCACACAAAAGGGCAATATTGCCTATTGGTATTGTTCTGAATGTAAAAAATATTTTAGTGATGAGTCATGTACTCAAGAGATTGCTAAGGATAGTTTGGTTATCGTTTCTTCTCACAAACTGGAATCTTATCCAGCCATAGCCGCCACTTGCACACAAAAGGGCAATAATGCCTATTGGTATTGTTCTATCGATAACAAATATTTTAATGATGAGTCATGTACTCAAGAGATTGCTAAGGGTAGTTGGATTACCTTTCCGTCTCACAAACTGACATTTTATCCAGCCATAGCCGCCACTTGCACACAAAATGGCAATATTGACTATTGGTATTGTTCTGCATGTAAAAAATATTTTAAAGATGAGTCTTGCACTCAAGAGATTGCTAAGGATAGTTTGCTTACTTCTACAATTCCTCATACCATTACTATAGAACATTCTGCCCTTACTGCTACAAAAGAAAAACCTGGTAATATTGCCTATAAAGAATGTTCTGTTTGCCATAAATACTTTGATAACGTTGATACCACCAAAGAAATTACCCTTGAAAGTACTAAAATCTATGTTGTGAGCTATGATGAAAATAAACCTGGAGAAATCAGTGCAACTATTGCTAACATGCCTCAAGGTGCTTCCTATCAATCAGGATCTTTAATAACAAAGCCAGATTCTCCAACTTTAACAGATTGTATATTTGGTGGTTGGTATACAGATTCAAGTTGTAAAACTTTATATGATTTTACTAAAACTAAAGTGACTTCAACTGTTACTCTTTATGCTAAATGGATACTTCCTCGTTATGAGCTAAATGACGTAGAATATAAACTTTACGATAATAATGGGGTGTCTGAATTTGAAATAACAAAATTAATTTATGAACCAACAGAGTTTAAATTGTTAGCTGAAATAGAGGGAATACCTGTAACAAGGATTGCTGATAATGCTTTCAAAAGTTGCTCATATCTCAAAGGAGAATTAATAATTCCAGATTATATTACCAGTATTGGTGAAAATGCATTTTCTAGTTGCATAGGTTTTAAAAAACTAACAATTGGAAAATCGGTAACTGTAATCGGGAAACAGGCATTTGGGGGGTGTTCTGGTTTTGCTGGAGATTTAGAAATTCCAGATTCTGTTATTACGATTGAAGATGAAGCCTTCTATTATTGCACTGGATTTGATGGGAATTTAAAAATTGGTAAAAATGTTATTACTATTGGAAAAAGTGCCTTCACTGGGTGTAAACAGTTAAAAGGTGATTTAATTATTCCAAATTTAGTAAAAAATCTAGGAGAGAGAGCCTTTACTGGTTGTGTTGGTTTTGAAGGAGCTCTAACAATTGGAGATTCAATAGAAACAATTATTAATTCAGCCTTCATCAATTGCTCAAACTTTAAAGGAAAATTAACTATTGGAAGTTCTGTAAAAAGTATTGGTACTTATGCATTCTATAATTTTAAAGGGTTTACTGGAGAATTAATTATTCCAGATTCTGTAACTGAGATTGGAGACTTTGCATTCAATGGCTGCACAAGCTTTATAGCATTAAAAATTGGAAATTCAGTAACTAAAATTGGTAATAATGCCTTCAATGGGTGTTCTGGTTTTAAAGGTGATTTAGTAATTCCAGATTTGGTTACTGAAATTGGGGTGGCAGCGTTTGAAGGTTGCATAAATTTTGATGGTAATCTTACTATTGGAAATTCAATAACAGAAATAAAACATGGTGCTTATTTACCAACCTCTTCAAACTTTAAAGGGAAATTAACTATTGGAAGTTCTGTAAAGATCATAGGAATGGGCGCCTTTACAAGCTTTACAGGATTAACTGGAGATCTAGTAATTCCAGATTCTGTTACTGAAATTGGAAAAGGTGCATTCCTAAATTGCTCAAACTTTAATGGAATATTAAAAATAGGTAACTCTGTAACTACCATTGGTGATAGAGCCTTCGATGGGTGTTTTGGTTTTACAGGTGACTTAATTATACCTAATAAAGTCTCTAGTATAGGATTAGAAGCCTTCTCTGGTTGTTCTGGTTTTAATGGTAACTTAGTTATATCTAATTCGGTAACTAGCATAGGAGAAAAAGCCTTCGTTGGTTGTTCAGGTTTAATAGGTGACTTAGTTATACCTAATTCGGTAACTAGCATAGGAGAAAAAGCCTTCTATAAGTGCTCAGGTTTTACTGGGAATTTAACTATTGGCGATTCAATAACTACAATTAATGATGCCTTCTTGGGTTGTTTGAACTTTAAAGGGAAATTAACAATTGGAAAATCTGTGAAAGTGATTGGAAGTTTTGCCTTCAAAGACTTTGCAGGTTTTTCTGGTGACTTAATAATACCAGATTCTGTTACTGAAATTGGAAATAGTGCATTTTCTGGTTGCTCTGGATTTGATGGAAAATTAAAAATAGGTAATTCTGTAACTACAATTGGATCAAATGCATTTTCACAATGTTCTGGTTTAAAAGGTGATTTAGTTATACCATCAGTAGTAACAAGTATTGGTAAATTATCATTCTATATGTGCTCAAGTTTTACTGGCGACTTAATGATACCAGATTCTGTTATTGAAATTGGAGATGGCGCATTTTTGGATTGCTCTAGTTTTGATGGGAAATTAACAATAAGTAATTCTGTAACTACAATTGG
>CAYYEN010000401.1:2863-3666 GCA_964470795.1 uncultured Spirochaetaceae bacterium
AAAAGCATTTAATAACTGTTCTGGATTTACTGGAAAATTAACAATTGGAAGCTCAGTGAAAAGCATTGGAGAAGAAGCCTTCTATAAGTGCTCAGGTTTTACTGGTGACTTAATGATACCAGATTCTGTTATTGAAATTGGAGATAGCGCATTTTTGTATTGCTCTAGTTTTGATGGGAAATTAACAATAAGTAATTCTGTAACTACAATTGGGACTAATGCATTTTCACAATGTTCTGGTTTAAAAGGGGATTTAGTTATTCATGATAAAGTCACTAGCATTGGAGTAAAAGCATTTAATAACTGTTCTGGATTTACTGGAAAATTAACAATTGGAAGCTCAATGAAAAGCATTGGAGAAGAAGCCTTCTATTATTGTAATGGTTTTACCAGCTTAGAATTTGTCAATAATGTCAAACCAACTTATGCACCCAATTCGTTTGAGGGCTGTAGAATTCTACCACAATACTAGGACTTAAAGATAATATTAAGATATTGGAGTCACTCTAAGGCAAGGATGACTCCTTATTGTTTACATTAAGATTACATTTACTTTAGACTGTAAGAAAATCTCAATTAGAATAGGTGAAAAATTTGTAATTATTGGTATGCTATTTTATCTTTGAATAAGCATATATTTTTAGCTTGGTAAGAAATCTTGTGTTTAATATTAATTAAGGCTTATTTTGTACTAGCGATAGTACTAAATATTTACTACAATTAAGCATGCTAAAAAATAGAATATTGTTAATTAAACCAGCTTCAAGCCTTTGTAATATGCGTTGTGATTATTGTTTTTATAA
>CAYYEN010000402.1:0-3660 GCA_964470795.1 uncultured Spirochaetaceae bacterium
AATATATCACTGTGCCACCTCTTTATACGCATATTTAAGTTCAGGATTTTTATTCTCAAGCATGTCGAATATTGAATAAACATTTCTTATAGCTTTGCGTTTTACCCTATTTTTCGCCTGACGATAATACTTCTTCTGCTTTTTTGAATGTTTTGGAAGTTTTCTATAGTCTTCTTCGATGATTGTCTTCGCCTTATCATGTGCAATGATATAATTTATAATCGCCGTCATAGAATCAATTGCCTTAACATCTTTTTGCCTGTGAAAACTACCATGTGTAGCCTCATCAAAGCCCATACTCTTATCGTATGCATTTCTATGATATAGAACGTACTTGCCAATATCCTCGCACATATAGAACTTCCAGAACCCATTGTCAGTACTTATATAAGCTGTATCTGTTTTCTTATCGTAGGTACACTCAGCTTCACCCATTTTTTCCCAGTGTCTTATCATATTCTTAGTTACTCTGAATTCACCCTTAAGACCGCCACAATATGAACATTCACAGTAGTGTCTACTCTCAGCTTTATCAACAGATAATTTCAATTTATTATCTTCTCTAATTCTCCTTGCATACATGCACCCGGCTTTATGATAAATTCTACCCTTTTCAGGTGTTTCAGTGCTTACACATACTACCATTCTCCAATTTTCTCCATTTCTTTAAAGATTTAGTAACTCCCACATTGCCATGCTATAAGAATACTCTCTATTATGTCCGATATCTTGGACAGAACTAGTAATTTGCCCCTAATTTGGTCACTTTTTGTTCACTCAGCGTAAACCTAACGGGGTAATTCAAATGATAAAACAATAAAAAAAGGGATATCCCCACCAATTTGGTGTGGATATCCCAGTATAAAACAACTATTATTTATTTTATTTCTAGAAACCTTGTTACAAACATAACATCATCAGCGTACTCAGGTTCTCTATATACATATAGCAACATAACAATACCCTTATCAGCATCATCAATAAATACATATTCCGTTCTATACCCAACTAAGTCTAGTTTATCGGTATATTTACCAATATAGTACTTATACTTCTGGTTGTAATATGTAGAAACAGTTTTAATCGGAAATCTATTTACATTTTTCTCTATGTTTTTGATTATGACCTTTTCGACTTCCTTAATATTTTTAATATCAGATTTGTCCTTTAAAAGGCTCTTATCAAAATAAGTTACAAATAATGACTCAGGCACCGCATTTTCGTTACCTGGGAGTTTATTCAATACATATTGATAGCCTTCAATTGTACCAAGACCGTTCTCTTTTACATCAATCTCTATTTCACGCCAATTGTCAGGAATCCTATATTCAACCCTTCCATTTGCTAAAGACTTCTGTCTTGACTTTGAAAAATCAAACATACTTCCACCTAGTGTATAATATATTTCACTAGACATTATAGCTTTTGGTGCCTTTATTATCTTTTCAACCTTTAAATGACTTTCTTTATCAAAAACATCAACACTTATTTGTCCATATAAAGCAACATTATCGCCTGGCGAATAGTTAAGAATATCTGCTCTGACAAACTTATCACACGGACATACTATAATATCACTTTTGCTAGAACCATAAATTTTTATACTGTCACCTTTTTTACTAATAGACTCTATAGTGCCACTTAGGAGATAATAACCATTGTTATAATTATCAACAGCACGTTTTTCATCACTTTTAAAATCACTTATTATTTTGTCTACGGTGACATAGCGATAAACTTTATTATTAACCGTATCTATCGCCACTTCAGAACTATTAAATAGGTCAAAGCCACACAGCATTAAACCAACCAGTAGCACTAAAAGCGATACATATATTCTTTTTTTCATTGTCATATCACCCGCTCCTAGTTTAGTTCGTATTGCGCACCACTATCTTCTAATATCTTAATGCATTCCTTATACACCTTTGAATCCGCATAAGCATCAACAAGGCTAAATTTAGTTAAGGATAGTCTCTCTGTAGCCATATTATCCTTTAGTTCATCAACACCAGAAATCATAGAACCCTTATATGTTATCACTTTACCTCGAACACTGATTACAACCGTAATAGTCTGTTCTATAGCTTCTTTTTCCGTGTTTGGATCATTCTGCGTTTCTACTGTATTTGAATCATCAGCCGACTCTTCTTCTGTCTCATTGGATGCTTCATCGCTAGCCCATGCCCCACCAGGCTTTGCATACTCAATAGCCTTATCAAGATCTATAAGCTGTTTATCGCTATCTAAAAGTTCAACATTTTTTGATCCAGCACCTAATAAAAAAAGTACAGAAAGACTCAAAATAAGTACAATATTAAGTTTACCTCTCACTTGATTCCTCAATTTTAGGTACTACTCCCTTTTCTTTCAGTAATTTCACTGCATCATGATATTTCGATGCCACACCAAAATTATCAATAAGAATCACACCACCAAACGATAACTCTTTTCTACCTATATCGTCCAACATACTCTCAAGTTCTTTTTCGTTCGCGCATAACTCCCCATTAAAAATATATTCATTACCATCAACTATGATGTAATAAGGATATTCATCGCCATCGGTTGAAACATATTTTCCATCATCAGTGAGTTTTTCGCTATAATACGGTGTCTCAACAGGTCCAAACATCTTTTCGTAAAACCAAAAGCCCGGACCCTTTGCTGCATAACCTAAATACACACCAATAAAAAAACTTATACCCGCAATAAATAAACCTACAAATGCCCATGTTAATTGTTTTAGATTAGTTTTAAAGTACTTGTGTCCTTCTTTAGATTCGTATTTTAAGAAATCATCCTTTCTCTTAAATACAACACTCGACATTCTAGAAAAAGGTAAGAAAAGCAATCTAATGAAACCCCAAACGGACCAAGCAATTAAAATAATTCCGATTCCAATTAAAAAAAATGGTATCATTTCTATTCCTCGCTCACATTACCTTTTATATATACATTGTCATACTCTGAAGAAAGATTCATTAATAGCTCATTCATTCGTTTCTCATCTCTATATAAAATATCATCCGAATTTTCATTAAGAGACAAGATGATAGGTCTTTTTTTATTCTCTTTAATATAAGAGCTTATTTTGCTTTCAAAATTTTCGTAACCATCCTCAGATGCACCTATAAGAACAAAATCATCATTATTGAAACCTAACTCCTCTGGAATGACTATCTTTCTTTGTGCAACCTCATCCTCATCATATGGAACTGATATCGGAATGATACATACGAAATCCTGCGTATCATATGCATTTTTATATAACTTCTTTTCTTCTGCTAATTTTTTATTTTCTTCTTTATAGATATCCGTTTTAGCTTCTATATTGACATTATTCTGGTAACCGCTACCAATTACCACTAATAGTATTATAAAAATAACATCTAGCAGTGAAGTTAAATCTATGACCAAATCGCCATGATTTTTTTTATTTCTTCTCATGTTTCAGCCCTCTTCTGCCAAATTATTGTTTGTTATCTGTATTCTGAAACATATCAGCAAGATACATTTTTTTATTGAAATCATCTAGCATTATTTCTGTTGAATTTATTATTCTTGAAGGGAAAACAGCTTCTACAAATTTAAGAATAATTGCAAATACTATGCCAAAGAAGGTGGTATCCAATGCCGTATTTAAGCCACCAACTATTG
>CAYYEN010000403.1:0-3645 GCA_964470795.1 uncultured Spirochaetaceae bacterium
GTGCCGGTAGAAACAGCAATATATCTCCTCCTTCTATTCCTCCACGTGGACAGAACTCGCATGCCCCTGATCCAGACTCTCACCGCAGCCGGATGTATGGGCGAACGAACAGCATACGCTGTAGGTGAAGAATGTAACAGGTTGAGAAATTCCCAGCATGATGGCATAAACGGCTATTTCTCGTCGCGTTGTTTACAGCCAACCCGGTACTCTACCGGTTCTGGTTGTGGAGGTGACTTTCATTGACGCGAATTTTTCCCAGACCCTCACATATGACAAAAGAAGAGTACGAGGGCAGAATGGCGTTAGCCGCGCTGGTCGTGTTCATCATCTTGTTTATATTGTGGTCGATCGATGTTACTTTCTTCGGGGGGTAAGTATAGGCAAGTAACCCTGCAGGCCATCCGGCGTCATTGAATTTTTTTTGCCTTCAACTCTCCTTGAGTACAAGCCCAGCACCAAGAACGTCGAGTTCAAGAATTACAACAACTTTGAGGCGCTCAAGCATCTCATATCGAGCGGCATATAAGCGGATTTTTAAGAATCTCTATGGGTAGACCAACTTACGTAAATGATGGCAATCTTCCAGAGGCTGACTCAGACCGATTATAACAAAGTAGTATCGGGGTCCTGAGGCAGAACAATGGTGTCAAAAGAGACTCTGGACGAGACCTCGATGATGGATACTGAATTGTGTGGCACTGTTTTCTGCCTGAGAGAGTCGATAAATCAGGTAACATCCGTGGGTAAAAAAGGGAGATTAACCGGGTTTAGGGGCAATAAAATTGCTTTAGAGGCTATTCATGCCCCTTCTCCGAATTAAATAACAATTGGTTCCTGTCGCCGTCCAATACAGCAGTTGAAGGTATACCGGATGTATTCGCAAAGCAATTCGATATCCGTTCCCTTAAACTGCCCGGGCCTTCGAAGTTCAGATATCTCCCGCCACCCCTCGGGATCCTGACCCGGTATATCGATAGTTTTGGCTGCTTCCTCCGGGATATACTTCTTATAATAGTCCCCCACGCTTTTAATCATAAAGAACGGGGTGGTACCATCTACAAAGAACGTCATGACATTACGGAGATAGGTTGGGGCACAATCTGAGCGAGTGAGTGTGATACTGACCGCATGGTCGGGTTCAGATAGGTTCAGAGTAGATGCTGCGATCTCCCTAACCTCTCCCATGTAAGAGCGCTCATAATTTCGACCTGATTGATGCGGATAACTGAATCTCTCGTCGATAATCTCTAACTTTTCTTCAGGAGTTCTCACCACGATTAACTCACTCCTCTCTGAAGGTTCCATCAAAACAAATTCCTCCTGAGTCATACTTTCCCGGGGGAGATACAGGGCCGTGCATGTCCCGGTTGTCGCGATGCCATGTCGCTATCGGACTCTGGCAGGTGGTGGAGAAAATTAACAGAGAACTCACTGTGGGAGATAATCGTGCATACGCTACCTGGAGAGTTGTGTGCGTTTGAGCCTATACTGTTTTGATTGAAAGAACACCCCTCGCATGCCCCTCGAGATACAGCCCAATTACCACGGCTACCATATAAATGCCCCGCTCACTCCCTGCAATCGCTCCACCCTTCAAGATGGGCTACCTGTCTTGACAGACCGTGACTCGGAGCCCTTCTCCTGCCGGTAGAGCCAGTGCGTTCCCCAAAATTGATTAAAAAGCCGTTAGCATACTCAGCGGGGTCGCCGGGGACGGGAGGACTACTTCAGCATCCCGTCCCGCCAGAAGAAGGTCTTGCCGGGATCGCGCTCGTATTTTTCAAAGACGCTCGGGAAGATCTCCGGATATTTTGCATCGTTGAGGGGAATACAGAACATCGTTGCCGGGTTGTTCGGGCTGCCCCCGACACCGACCACCACGAAGACAGGGATGTGGTTTGACCGGGAGTAGGCATTGTATCTCTTGATCTGGTCGGGGGCCGCCCATTTGACGACGGGCCCATTGATCTTCTGGCTCCTGTAAAATCCGGAGCGGTACTTGCATTCGACGGCAAACTTCTCGTTCGTCGGCTTGTAGCGAATAACGAGATCCGGGTTGGTGTTGGACTCCACATAGATGCCCTTGCTCTTGTCGTGATTGTCTCGCGTCCAGTCGCTGATGGCGAAGTAGTCGGATCTCCGGGTGAAAAGGCCTGCGACATATTTCTCGAAGTCCGTCCCTTTTTGGTAGTTGACGTCTTCCGCTTCTTCGTCCGCCAGCCAGAGGTCGAGCGTCTTTGCTAGTTTATCGAGAAAGCCCATACGAAAGAAGGATACGAGGTGGATTAATTTAGAGTTTTGGATTTTATCGGGTTTCAGGCGTCCGAATCGAGTGTTCCGATCAGCTGACTCATATTTCCGGGTTTTAATGGAATTGGGTGTCGGGAATGCTTTCCCGACACTCATCCAGGCCAAACCGCTTTTTCAATCCGCCCTCCCATCCCCCGGGACCGGGATTGTCTTCTTCTCCCGGACTCCAGCGTACGGCGTGTCGTTGCAGGTGGCAACGACAACCTGGCAATGGTTCGTTGCAACCTCCTCATGGATCTGGCAGAGGCGCCGCATCCGGATCGGATCAGCGTTCACCAGCCGGTCGTCGATGACGACAAGGTTACGCTCACTGTTGCTCAAGTGGACACCAATTGCAAGGCGCAGGAGGACAATGACCTGTTCGTGGGTTCCGTAACTCAAGCATTTCAGGGGTAATGCCTCGTCATACTGTGGGTTAAAGATTCCCACCGGGAAGAGGTTTTCATCTATCTGAACAGAATCATACGACCCGCTGGTGAGCGTCAAGAGCCAGCGATTTATCAATTCAGCCACCGGGCCGGAGAGTGCTGTGGATTGCTCTTTCTTGAATGCTTGCACCATATCACGCAGGAGTTTTACGGCTTCGGCCTGCCTGGTGACCTGATTGAGTCTGCGTCTCTTGAGATCGAGTAATGCTTCCAGATCTCCGGTGCTGGAGTAGAAGTCCTTGGATACAGCCTCCTCGATCCGGGCATTTCTATCTACGATCTCCCTCTCGACGGACTGCATCTGCTCTTTGAGACCCTTGAGAGTCTCCTGGGCCTCCTCATATTGCGCTTTCGGTTCTTCGACCCGGATTCTGTACTCAGTAAGTAGACGTGCAAAATCCTCTTCTGCTTGCTTGAGTGCTTCAGTCTCTTTCGCAAGCGCCGCTTGCAGGTTCTCGTATGTACTGTATGATCTCAGCGTCTCATCGTTCGCCCGCACAAGCCCTCGAATCTCTGTTTTGAGTTCGACCAGGCGGCTGGATGCTTCCTCTGCTTTCCGGGATGTCTCGGCAAAGGCGGTTCGGACTTCAGTCTCGTTGTCCTGCTCATGCTGGATCTTTTTATCGAGTTCCACTTTCTTCCGGGTGAGATCTTCAGACATCTCCCTGATAACATCGCCTGAAAGTTCCTGCCATCCAGGAGGGGCTGCACTGAGCTTGCTCCTCTCGTCTGTAATCTTCTGCCGGGTCCGGGCAACATCTTCTTTGAGTTGGTCAAGTCCTTTTTTGGAGGTGAGATCCTCAAGGGTCATCTTGAGACGCTTGATCTCCTGCTCAAGATCCTGGCGGCGCTGCTGGAGGTCAGAGAGTTCCTGCTCATCCGCCACGCCAAAACGTTCAAAGAT